>DAIRDY010000331.1:0-1245 GCA_036795935.1 Moraxellaceae bacterium
CTGCCCCCCGGCGCCGCCATCACCGCCACGGCTGGCCAGCCGCAGCAGGCTGCGCTCGGCCAGCACGAAGCGCTGGTTGTCCGGCAACACCAGCACGTCGTAGAGCAGCTCGCCGGTGGCCGAGCCTTCGATGCGCTCGGCGAGGATGCGCCGCGCCTTGCCGTCCTCGCCGCGGGCGCCGTCGCTGCCGCGGCCACCGCTGCCGCCGTCGCTGCCATGGCCGGCGGCAAGGCCGCGTCCGCCATGGCGGCTGCTGTCCTGGCCGGCATCGCCGTCATTGCCATGGCGGCCTTCGCTGCCGCTGCTGCCGCTGCGTCCGGCCGCAGCCTGCTCGCCAATGCCGAACGGGGTGCGCCGCGTGAAATCGCCGGCCAGCAGCAACTGGCCGCCGGTGCGCTGGCCGCCATAGTGCAGGCCGTCGACGATCAGGCCCTCGCGGGCGATGCGCAGCTGCGCGGCGGCATCCAGCCGCCCCAGGTCCAGCCGGCCGCCGGCCTCGAAACGGGCCGTGCCGGCCGAGGCGCGGCCGGTGAGACGGCCGGGCTCGGCGCCGCCATCCGGCCAGTAGGCCAGCTGGCCGGCCGCATCGAACACCAGCAGCTGCGCCAGCGCGAGGCCGCCGGCCTCGTGCACCGGATAGCGCTCGCCCCGGGGCAGCAGCAGGACTTCACGCGGCGTGCCGAACACCGGCGCCGCCAGCGCCGGCGCGGCGCGGCGCTCGATCGCGCCCAGCCAGCCGGCGACACGGGCAGCCGCCGCCGGCGGCATGTCGTAGCGGCTGCGCTCCGCACCCCAGCCGCCGGCACCGGCCCAGGCCGCGGGCGGCGTGGTTTCGCCGAGACGGCGCAGCAGCGTGCTGCGCAGGCGCTCGCCAGCCTCGGCATCGCTGCCGGCCAGTGCCAGCGCGGCCTGCGCCAGCGCCAGCGCCTCGGCAGCGCTCGCGGCACCGCCGACCTGCTGCGCATAGAGGCTGGCGATGCGGCCGCGGGCACTGTCATCCAGCGTGGCAAAACGGCCCTGGAACAGCGCGGCCACCGACAGCAGCAGGCGCTGGCGCGCCGCCGCCTCGTCGGGCAGCGCCCCGGCAATGCCGGAAAAGAAGGCGTCATACAGGCTCTGCGCCGGCAGCTCGCCGAGATGGGCGCGCAGCCGCTCCAGCACCGGCTCCGGGGCCAGCCGCAGGAGGTCGCGCAAGAGCGAGGCCTCGCCGGCATTGATGCCCGCCTCGGGACGCGCCGCCAGCCC
>DAIRDY010000331.1:1345-2410 GCA_036795935.1 Moraxellaceae bacterium
CTGCGCACATCGGCACTCAGCTCGCGCTCCGCCAGCAGCGCCTGCAGGGCGGCGCGGGCCGGCTCGCCGCTTTGCGCATAGGTCACGGCGATGCCAAGGATTTCCAGCGGCTCGCGGCTGGCACGCAGGCCGGGCGCCACGCGCGGCGCCAGCTGCTGGGCAACCAGCTGCCGGCTCCAGTCCGCCGCCGGGGCACGGCGCGCGGCCTCCAGCAGGCGCAGCAGGCCGCGGCTGTCGCCTTCGGCGAGGCGCGGGCCGGCGAGGCGGGCAAAGGCCTCGGGTGCCGCCTGTGCAAAGGCGTCGTCGAAGTCGGGCAGCTGGCGTGCCGGCAGCAGGGCACGGCGCGCATCGAAAGCAACAAAGGCCGGGGCCAGCGCCGCCGTGTTGCCGCGCGCGGACAGCCACTGCAGGTCTTCGGCAAACAGCGGCACCAGTGCCGGCGGCAACAGCGGCGCATCGCCGGCCAGGCCCTCGGCGCTCAGCAGGCGCCGCGCCAGCGCCAGCTCCTCGCCGCTCCAGGCGCTTTCCAGGCGCAGCTGGCCAATGACGAGGCGGGCACGGCGCGCCACGTCGGCCGGCGGCTGCCAGTCCGCCGGCTGCCGCCGCAGCTGGCGCAGCAGCGCCTCGCGCTGCAGTGCCCGCGCCGGCACGGTCGCCCCCGATTCGAGCAGTGTCAGCAACTGCGGCAGTGCCCAGGGCGCCGGTGCATCGGCCTGCGCCAGCAGCGCCTCGCGCGCCAGGCGCTGGCCATAGGCGGAAGGCAGCGCGCTGGCGCGCTGCGACAAGGCCAGCAGCGCACGGCCGGTGGCCTCGGCCGGCGTCGCCTGGGCGGCATCGAGCTTGCGGAAGACACTGCCGGCATAGCGCACGGTTTCCAGCCGCGTGGCATCGCCGTCAACCAGCTTTTCCTGTGCGAGATAGCGCGCCACGCCCTTCACGCCCTTCGCCTGCTGCACCGGGTCCTGCTGCGCCTGCAGCTTGCCGAGGTTGGGGGTGCTGCTGCAGGCCGCGAGCAGCAGGGCCAGCAGGGGGAAAAGTCGGTAGGCGCGCATGGCGGGCTCCAGG
>DAIRDY010000332.1:0-2407 GCA_036795935.1 Moraxellaceae bacterium
GGCCGCATCGGACGATGGCCGGGGCCGCCGCCGTGCTTTTGCCGCCGCGCGCCGCCGCTTATGCTCCGGAGCCGGCCCGCCTGCGGGCCCCCGATGGCATAACCGGAGCGCTGCTGCATGCCCAAGCCCCGCCTGATCCCGCTCGCCGACGCCCACGACCGCCAGGCCGTGTACGACGCCGAGATGTCCGACTTCATCCGCTACAGCTTCCATCACGATGGTGCTTCCTATCCCGTGTACCGCCTCGGGCAGGGCCCGGCCGTGGTCATCGTGCACGAGGTGCCCGGCATCACGCCGGCGGTGGCGGACTTCGGCCGCCGTGTCGCGGCCGCCGGCTTCACGGCCGTGCTGCCCTCGCTGTTCGGCGAGCCCGGGCGCGACTACGAGCCCGCCTACATCGCGAAAAGCCTGGCCGTGGCCTGCATTCGCCGCGAATTCGCGGCCTTCGCCGCGCGCCAGTCCAGCCCGGTCACCGACTGGCTGCGTGCGCTTTGCCGCGCGGTGCATGCCGAGTGCGGCGGCCGTGGCGTGGGCGCGGTCGGCATGTGCTTCACCGGCAATTTCGCGCTCAGCCTGATGGTGGACCCGGTGGTGATGGCCCCGGTGCTGTCGCAGCCGTCCCTGCCGCTGGGCGTGGGCAAGGCCGCGCGCGCGGCGCTGCATGTCAGCGATGCCGAACTCGCGGTGATCAAGCAGCGCGTGCAGGAGGAAGACCTGCGCGTGCTGGGCTTGCGCTTCACCTGGGATGCCGCCTGCCCGAAGGCGCGCTTCGACAGCCTGCGGCGCGAGCTGGGCGACGGCTTCGAGGCGATCGAGATCGACTCGTCACCGTTGAACCGGCACCGGATTCCGGTGTATGCGCACTCGGTGCTGACCAAGGACCTGGTCGACAAAATGGGGCATCCGACCTATCAGGCCCTGCAGCGCACGCTGGCGTTTTTCCGCGAGCAGCTGGTGGAGACGGCACCGGCGTAAGCCCGGGCCGTGCGTGTCGGCTGTCGCCGGGGCACGGCCAATTTCCTTTCCCTGCATGTGGGGTGAGGGTCAGTTTCTGGCGTCAGGTTTTGTTGCAGGAGTGCAGGGATGAACAGATGTTCAGGGAGGGGCAAGGTGGTGCTGGCGGGCCTGCTGGCGATCTCGGCAACGCTGCCGGCGGGCGCGGTGACGGTGGCGCCGGCGGGCGAGTTCGCGGCGCGCGGCGTGCTGGAGCTGGGGCGCGGGCGCATTCCGGCGCGCTGTGACACCACGTTTGCCGGCACGGTGACGGAGAGCGGGGCGATCACCGTCACTGCGGTCAGCTTCAGCGGCCTGAATCCGGTCTGTCACCTGATTGCGCCGCTGGGCCTGCCCTGGCGCGGGCAGGCGCAAAGTCACGAGCATTTCACGCTGGAGGCGATGCAGGTGGACGTGCGCGCGCCGCTGCTCGGTGGTGTGTGCGGGCCGGCGACCGTCACCGTGCACTGGCGCGGCGCGGAGTCGGCCGCGCATTTCGAGCGCGTGCAGCTGCCGCCGAATTGCCGCCTGCACGGCACGCTGGCCACCACCACGCGCCTCTCGGTCACGCCGTAAGACTGTCACCATACAGGCCGTCCGCATCGGCGGCCGTGGCCTGTCGCAGCCGGCCGCCAACGGCATCGGGCGCCGCTTGTGGCCGTCCCAGGTAATAGCCCTGCAGCGAGCGGATGCCGAGGGCTTCGAGCATGCGCAACTCGGCCGCGGTTTCAATGCCTTCGGCAATCACGTGGCAATGGATGCGCGCGGCGATGTCGCGGATGAAGCGCACGAACTCGCGCTTGATGCGGTCGCTGTCGATGCCGGCCACGAAATGGCGGTCGATCTTCACGTAGTCGGGGCGTATCTCGGACCACAGGCGCAGGCCGGAATAACCGGCACCCAGATCGTCGATGGCGATCTGGAAGCCCATGGCGCTGTAGTGCCGCGTGGCGCGCGCCAGCAGGTCCACGTCCTGCATCGGGTAATGCTCGGACAGCTCGATCACCACGCGCCGCGGATCGATGCGCAGGCGCTCCAGGATGCGCAGGGTCTCGCCCTGCGGATGGCCGGGTGCGGTCAGTGCCATCGGGCTCACGTTCAGGAACAGCTTGCCGGGCAGGCGCAGCGCGGCAAAGCGTGCGCAGGCCTGCTCGCGGCAGAGCATTTCCAGCGCATCCAGGCAGCCTTCGGCCTCGGCCGTGGCAAACAGGGCGGCGGCGCCGTGCAGCGGCGAGTGCGCCGGGCCGCGGGCCAGCGCCTCGTAGCCCAGCACGCAGCGGGTGGCGGTGTTGACGATGGGCTGGAACAGCATGTGGATGTCGCGCTGCAGCAGCAGGCGTTTCAGTTCGGCGGCCGGCATGGACATGGGCGCGCTCCTCTACAAGAATGCGGGGCCTGCCTGGCGGGGATTCCT
>DAIRDY010000333.1:0-2362 GCA_036795935.1 Moraxellaceae bacterium
ACAACCCCGTTGTTGTCGATGTAGACAAACTCGCCGGGATGGAAGGTCACGCCGGCGAAAGTCACCGGCAGGCCGGTTTCACCCACGCCCTTGCGCACGCTCTTGAGGGGGATGGATGCCAGCGCCTGCACGCCGAGGTCGAGCCCGGCCAGTGCATCGACATCGCGCACGCAGCCATAAACCAGCACGCCCTCCCAGCCATTCTGCACCGCGCTTTCGCCGATCATGTCGCCCAGCAGCGCACAACGCAGCGAGCCGCCCCCGTCCACCACCAGCACCTTGCCCTTGCCGGGCGTCGCCAGCAACTCCTTCACCCGCGAGTTGTCCTCGTGGCACTTCACGGTGACGATTTCACCGCCAAACGTTTCGCGACCGCCAAATGCGGCAAACATCGGTTCGCACACGCGCACGGCATCCGGATGCTCGTCGCACAGGTCGCAGGTGACAAAACTCATGACCACTCCTTGAGGATTAGCAGTACAGGGCAAACTCAGGCCAGCAGGGCCTGCATGTCGTCATAACGGTAAATGCAGGTGGCCGGTCCCGCATCGCGGTTGGCCGCCGCCACCATTGCTGCCGCCACATCGGCGCCGGCAACCGGGTGCACGGAGCGCAAGGGGCCGCGCAGGAAGGGTGCAATCAGGCCGGAGAGCCGGATGCCCAGGGCTTCGCCAGGCCGGCTCTCACTGCGCGCACCGACAAGAAACGAGGGCCGGAAGATGGAGAAACGGGCATAGCCGAGTGCGGCAATGTCCTTTTCCAGCAAACCCTTGACCCGGTTGTAAAAGACAGGCGAGCGCGCATCGGCCCCCAGCGCGGACACCAGCAGCAGGTGTGTCGCGCCGTTCTCGTGCATGCGGTGGGCAAACTCGTAGGCATACCCATAGTCCACCTTGTGGAACTCGGCCTTGGTCCCGGCCTGGCGGATGGTGGTGCCCAGGCAACAGAAGGCGTCATCAGCACGCAGGCCCGCCAGGGCATCGCCCAGCTGTTCGAACGGCGTCTCCAGTACGACCAGCTTGTCATGGCGCAGGGTAACGGGACGACGGCTCACGGCGACTACGCGGTCATATGCCGCGGAATCCAGCAAGGCCCGCAGGCAGTGCCCGCCAACCAGGCCGGTTGCTCCGATCAGGACAGCCGTCTTTCCCACCGCGATACCTCCACCTTGCTTGATGTCACTGCCTTCCGGCAGTCAGCAAAGGCCGGATTATGCGCCCGGCGGGTGCATCCGGGCACCCCATTTTGCGAAGCCGGCACCGACACGTATCAGCTGTCGGCCACGCCCAGCACTTTACGTTAACGTAAAGGTAATAAATAATGCCGCACCCGACTGCAGGCAGCAGGCCATGGCCAGCACCTATTCCATTTCCGACCTCGCCCGCGAGTTCGATGTCACCACGCGCACCATCCGCTTCTACGAGGATGAGGGCCTGCTGACCCCGGAGCGCCGCGGCCAGACCCGCATCTACTCGGCCCGCGACCGGGTGCTGCTCAAGCTCATCCTGCGCGGCAAGCGCCTCGGCTTCTCGCTGGCCGAATGCCGCGAACTGTTCGACCTTTACGACCCCGAACACGACAACCAGGCCCAGTACCAGCTGATGCTGGACAAGCTGGCCGCGCGCCGCGCCGCGCTCGAACAACAACTGCACGACATCCGGCTGATGCAGATCGAGCTGGACACGGCCGAGGCCCGCATCCGCGCAGCGCGCGACGGCCGCCCCTTCGCCGATGACGCGCTGGACCATGTGACCGCGCATCACGCCGACACCCCTTCGCAAGACGCCAACCACGAGGACACCCCATGAGCTACACCGGCATGAATTTCGGCCTGGGCGACACCATCAACGCCCTGCGCGACAGCGTCCACCAGTTCGCGCAAAAGGAAATCGCCCCGCGCGCCGCCGACATCGACCGCCAGAACGAGTTCCCCATGGACCTCTGGCGCAAGTTCGGTGACATGGGCCTGCTCGGCATGACGGTCAGCGAGGAATACGGCGGCAGCGCCATGGGCTATCTCGCCCATGTCATTGCCATCGAGGAGATCTCGCGCGCCTCGGCGTCGGTGGGCCTGTCCTACGGTGCCCACTCCAATCTCTGCGTGAACCAGATCTTCCGCAACGGCAACGACGTGCAGCGGGCAAAGTACCTGCCCAAACTGGTCAGCGGCGAGCACATCGGTGCGCTGGCCATGAGCGAGCCCAACGCCGGCTCCGATGTCGTCAGCATGAAGCTGCGTGCCGACAGGAAGGGCGACCGCTATGTGCTCAACGGCAACAAGATGTGGATCACCAACGGCCCGGATGCCCACACCTACGTGATCTATGCCAAGACCGACATCAGCGCCGGACAGCGCGGCATC
>DAIRDY010000334.1:0-2352 GCA_036795935.1 Moraxellaceae bacterium
GGTAATACAGCTGGCCGACCGGAATGAAGGCATTGACGTTGCGGAAGTACATGCCCTCCGTATCCGCAAATACCGTGGGCTGACCAATCGTATCGTTGCCGGTGCCGGCCTGCGCCACGCTGAAGCGGTAATCACCGCGCAGGTAGCTGTGGTAGTACATGGCAAAGGTGGGGTTGGCCGCCGTACCGTAATTGAACAGGCGGAACACCGAGCCGGCGGCATTGCCGCGGATGATGTTCTGGCTCTTGATCACGCTGCCGGCGTTGGTAGCCAGCGGTTCGGTTTGCGAATTGCGGCTGCTGCCGGACTCCATTTCCCCCCACCAGGAGAACGTGTAGTCCGGTTGCGCCGTGGGCGCGAGGAATTCGTAAATGGTTTTGGTAATGCTGCCGGTGCAGTTGCCGGTGGCGCCATTGACGCATTCGCCGGCGGCACTGACACCGGGCGGCGACCAGGCACGCAGGATGTAGGGATTGTCGAACGGGGAGAAGTGCCGGATGACGCCCCCGCGCGGGCAGTTCAGCGAGGTGGCGCTGCAGGTGGTGCTGTCGTTCCAGTGGTAGCCGGTGTTGTCGGCGCCGGAGATGTTGATGCCGTACCAGCGCAGGTCGCCGCGGCGCCAGCAGCGCGTATTGCTGGCTACCGAGCCGGTGTCCGTACAACCACCGCCCGCCGGTGCCGACCCCACCTGCTCGAAGTAGCTGGTCGGCGCCATGGCGAACTCGAAATCTTCCAGGGCGAGCGCAATGCCGGCACCGGAAACGGTTTCCAGCTCGCCGTCGTCCAGTGCCTCAAAGGCAATGGCGGCCGCCGGCAGGGCCGGCAGCAGGGCGAGCAGCAGGGAGGCGACAGCGGGGATGCGCATGGCGGCCGGTCTTCTTGTTGTAATGGCCGCGAGTCTAGGAAGGTCAAAAACCCGTCACAGCGGCACGAGACGACGCGCCATGGCATGAGGCGCCAGACCGGGGAGTCACCTGACAGAAGGCCTGCCCGCTCCTGCGGCCGGAGGGCTGTCGCGAAATGCCACGGGCCTGTCGCCCGCGTACTGGCCCCCGCCGGAGCGGCTGCTAGCATGCGCCGCTGCCCGCGGCACAAGCTGCGGCCCGGCCCCAAGGATCCCTGCACGCCGGTGCACGCATGAGGGACACATGCAAACCAGAAAGCCTGACTCGGAACTGACGCCCGGCCGCCTCGTGCTCATCGTGCTGTTCCTGGCACTGGACGAACTCGAGGCCGAGACGGTGTTTGAACATGCCGGCCTGTCGCCGGCGCTAGCAGAAGACATGGATGCGCACATCCCCGTGGAGGAGGTGGGCCGGCTGATCGCCAGCTGCATCGAACTCTCCGGTGATCCCGCGCTCGGCCTGCACCTCGGCCAGGAGCTGGGCATGGAGATGCTGGACGTGGTCGGCATGATCGTCGGCAGCTCGCCGACTTTTCGCGACGCGCTGACGGCGCTCAGTGAATACATGCCGCTGCTCAGCCACCTCACCTATTTCGACCTGCACGAAGACGGCGAGCGCGCCCGCATGGTCATGCACCTGCCCGCGGCGATGGAGCGCCTGGAAAGCAGTTTCCTCGGCGAGCTGTGTGCGGCCACGCTGTTCTGCCAGGCGCGCCGCCTGGTTGACGGCAATTTCTTCCTGCGCCGCCTCAGCAGCCGCCTGCCGGTGCCACCCTGGGTGGACGAATACGCCCAGGTGTTCGGCGATGACGTCGAGCTGGTGTTTGCGGCGGACGAGGACAGCGTCGAGTTCGACCGCTACCTGCTCGACCTGCCGATGAAGCGGCATTCGCCCGGGCTGTACCAGCAGCTGCGGGCCCAGGCGGCGCGCCGGCTGGCCAGCCTGCCGCAGCCCGGTACCACTGCCGGCCGCGTGCAGCAGCAGATCCAGACCTTCATCGGCGAGCGCCTGCTCGACCTGCCGACGATTGCCGAGCGCATGGGCCTGACCCCGCGCACGCTGCAGCGCCGGCTCAAGGCCGAAAACACCACCTTCCAGGTCATCTACGACGCCTGCCGCCGCGAGTGCGCGCGCCGTTACCTGCTGGAAGCGCCCGGCGGCGACATCAACACGCTGGCCGCCATGCTCGGCTATTCCGAGCCGGCCAATTTCTTCCGCGCCTTCCGCAACTGGTTTGGCGAGACGCCGGGCGAGTTTCGACAGCGCCGCCGCCCCGGCTGAGGCGCCCGTGGTCGCACTCAGGCCGGGCAGGCCTCGGCCGGCACCGGGCGCGGGCGTCCGGCCTCGTCGATGGCGACATAGGTGAACAGGCCCTCGGTCAGCTTGCGCGGGATGTTGCAGGGGTCGGCCGTCTCCCAGGCGGTGATGCGGATCTGCATCGAGGTGC
>DAIRDY010000335.1:0-2350 GCA_036795935.1 Moraxellaceae bacterium
CATGAGCAGTGCATGCGCCAACCGGTGGTGAATGACGGCAGTGATGCCGGGATAACAAACGAGAATCTCATCGATGCTGCGCGCCGCCGGATCACCCTGGTAGGCCGCCGCAATGTCGGTTTCAAGCAGGGCCCGGATGCCCGGCAAGGCACGCCCCAACGCCCGGGTGATGCGCTCGGCCTCCGCCACCACACTGGCCTGCCCGGGGCCGGCCACATAGTCCAGCTCACGCAGGACCTGCGCATGCAGCGTGCGCAGCATGGTGTCCAAGGTATGGCCGACAAAGTAGTCGATGCCTTCATCGGTCAGCTCAGGCAGGCCGAGCCGGTTGGGGAACAACGCCGCCGCCACGCCCTCTACCACGGCAGCCAGTGCCTTGCGGGAGGGCAATTTGGGTGGATGGACATCGCGCCGGCGCTCCGCCAGGGAGCGCCGGCGCAACTGGCGAAGCTCGGCGACAACGGGGTCTATGTCCCAGCGGGGAGCCTGGCCGGGCAGCAGGGATTCAGGGGTGCTCATGCCCGCAAAGCCTAGGGGTGGGCCTTCAGGCGGCTAACCAAGAAAAACAGCTAATCACATGCGATTTTCTTCTAATGCAGAAATTGGCGTCTTTCTCCGCAAAAGCGCCACTTATCAAGAAATGGAGGAGACGCGCTGCCCTTAGGGCTTTTGCATGCGTTCAGGCACTGCAGGAAGCGGTGACAAGTGCATGACAAACACACACATATTCGAAATAAAAATAACCAAATTAAAATTAAGTATTTTGAGCAATTACCACCAACGGGCAGTCTTGCCGCCATCGACGACGCCACCTGATTGCGTCGTCTGCCCGCCCACTGGCGGAACCCTACCCAAGACACTGCTTCCTTGATGGAGATTGCTGAACATGAAACGCACCCTGATCGCGCTGGGCGTCATCGCCGCCACTGCCGCACCGCTCGCCGCCCAGGCCAACCCGACCGTCTATGGCCGCCTGAACCTGTCGGTGCAGAACACCGATGTCGATACCGCCGCCTCCGATGTCTGGGATGTGCGCTCCAATGCCTCGCGCTTCGGCGTGCGTGGCGACAGCAAGCTCACCGAGACGCTGAGCGCGGTCTACGGCATCGAATGGGAAGTGCAGGGCTCGGGCAACAACGACAGCAACGGCACCGAGCTGAGCGCGCGCAACCGCTCGGTCGGCATCAAGAGCAGCGAATGGGGCACGCTGCGCCTGGGCAAGCTCGATACCAACGTGAAGCTGGCCGAAGGCCGTGTCGACCAGTTCAATGACCTGGCCGGCGACATTGACAGCGTGCTGGGTGCGCAGGCCGGCCGTGCCCGCGCCGACAACGTGATCGACTATGTCAGCCCGAAGCTGGCGGACCTCGTCACGCTGAACCTGCAGCTGATCCAGAACGAAGGCGCTGTCGACGGCAGCCCGGTGGCCGCCGACCGCGGCGACGGCCTGGCCGACGGCATCTCGGCCTCGGCCGTGTTCACCGCCGGCGAACTCACGGCCATTCTCGCCGTGAACAAGGATGTGGTCAGCCGCCTGGGCGGCGGTGCCAGCGACAACCTGGCCACCGATGCTGTCCGTCTTTCCGCCAGCTACAACATCAAGCCGGCCGGCCTGACGCTGGGCGCGATCTACCAGACCGCGGAATCCGACATTTCCGCGCAGGATGTGGAACAGGACGGCTTTGTGCTGAGCACCGCGCTGAAGTTCGCTGACAAGTGGACGGCCAAGGCGCAGTACGGCCAGAGCACCACCGACGTGAACGGCACCGAGACCGACCGCTCCACCGCCAGCCTTGGCCTGGACTATGCCCTCGGCAAGGGGGCGCGCACCTACGCCTTCTACACGCTGAACACCACCGAAGCCGCCACCGACGTGGACACCACGGTGTACGGCATCGGCCTCGACTACAGCTTCTGAACCGGATTGGCACCGTCACCCGACGGTGCACCTGACCTGTGTGTGCAGGGAGCACCTGCAAACGGACTTGCCTTCACCCCACCCGCCTGCCCGGCGGGTGTTTTTTATCCGCGCGAAATGCAGAAGGGCCGGTCACTGACCGGCCCTTCTGCATCTGGAAACAGCGCGCGGCTTACTTCCCGTCGGCCTTCAACAGTGCCTGCACCTTGGCGATGTAGGCCGCTTCGGCATCGGCTTTCGACATGCCCTTGATGGCGGCCCAGGCGTCGTACTTCAGGCGGCCGGTGATGTTCATCATGCCGGGGCGGTCGCCGCTCACGTCGCCGGCGGTGGCCTGCTTGAAGAACTTGTAGAGGTCCAGCAGGTCGGCATTGCCGGGCTTGCTGCTCAGGGTGTTGACGTCTTTCTGGGCTTGTTCGAAGGCGCTCATGG
>DAIRDY010000336.1:0-2328 GCA_036795935.1 Moraxellaceae bacterium
GCCGGGCGCAGGTGGGTCTCGACGCCGGTGGCGGTGCCGAGCAGCAGCACGTCGGCCGGGCGCAGCGCGAACAGGCCGTTGGTGACCACGCCGACGATGTTGTTCAGGCGCTCTTCCATCTGCCGCGGCACCGGCATCGGCAGGTGCCAGACATCGAGGATGACGTTGCCGTTGTCGGTGACGACGCCATCGCGATAGACCGGGTTGCCGCCCAGCTTCACGATCTCGCGCGCCACATAGGAGCGCGCCATCGGGATCACCTCGATGGGCAGCGGGAAGCGGCCGAGCGCATCGACGCGCTTGCTGGCGTCGCAGATGCAGACAAACTTCCGGGCCACGGCGGCGACGATCTTCTCGCGGGTCAGTGCGGCGCCGCCGCCCTTGATCATCTCCAGCGCGCCGTTGATCTCGTCGGCGCCATCCACGTACACACCAATGCTGCCGACCGAGTTCAGGTCCAGCACCTCGATGCCGATCTTGCGCAGGCGGTCGGCCGTGGCCTGCGAGCTGGCCACGGCACCGGGGATGTCGTCGCGCAGGCGGGCCAGGCCGTCGATGAAGAAGTTGGCGGTGGAGCCGGTGCCGACACCCAGCACCTCGCCGGGCTCGACATGCGCGAGGGCGGCCTCGGCCACGGCTTTCTTGAGGGCATCCTGGTTCATGGCGGGGGCTCCGGCGCGGGAAAGCGCGGATTGTAGCGCCGGCCCCGGGCGGCGTCGCGCCCGGCATCTGCCGGCGCTTGCCCAAAAGGCTTCCCCGTGCCGGCGCTGCTGCTACCATGGCCGCTTCCCCGAGGTCCGGATGGCGTCACCATGCTCGAAGGCTATGTAAAGAAGATCCTGCGCGCCCGCGTCTACGACGTGGCCATCGAGTCGCCGCTGGACGAGGCGCGCGGCCTCAGTCGCCGCCTGAAGAACCGCGTGCTGCTCAAGCGCGAGGACCTGCAGCCGGTGTTCTCCTTCAAGCTGCGCGGCGCCTACAACAAGATTGCCCTGCTCACGAAAGAGGAGCAGCAGCGCGGCGTGATCTGCGCCTCGGCCGGCAACCATGCCCAGGGCGTGGCGCTGGCGACGCGCGAGCTCGGCATCCGCGGCACCATCGTCATGCCGCAGACCACTCCCGACATCAAGGTCAATGCGGTGAAGAACCTGGGCGGCCATGTCGTGCTCGCCGGCGATGCCTATGACGAGGCCTATGCCCATGCCGTGAAGCTGGGCGCCGAGAAGGGCTACACCTTCGTGCATCCCTACGACGATCCGGACGTGATCGCAGGACAAGGCACCATCGCCATGGAAATC
Source organism: Moraxellaceae bacterium (assembly GCA_036795935.1). GTDB lineage: Bacteria > Pseudomonadota > Gammaproteobacteria > Pseudomonadales > Moraxellaceae > UBA2031. Next base: position 1,299 of record DAIRDY010000336.1, read on the forward strand.
CTGCGCCAGCACACCGGCCCCATCGATGCCATCTTCGTGCCGGTCGGTGGCGGCGGCATCGCGGCCGGCATCGCGGCCTATGTGAAATATGTGCGCCCGGAAACGAAAGTGATTGCCGTGGAGCCCGAGGATGCCGCCTGCCTTGCGGCGGCGATGAAGGCACGCCGGCGCGTGACGCTGGACCAGGTGGGCCTGTTTGCCGATGGCGTTGCGGTCGCGCAGATTGGCGCCGAAACCTGGAAGGTGCTGAAGGACCACATCGACGAGGTCATCACCGCCAGCACCGACGAGATGTGCGCTGCCATCAAGGACATCTTCGACGACACGCGCGCCATCGCCGAGCCGGCCGGGGCGCTGGCGCTCGCCGGCCTCAAGAAATACGTCGCCCGCGAAGGCGCGGAAGGCCGCACGCTCATTGCCATCAATTCCGGCGCCAACATGAATTTCGACCGGCTGCGCCACATCTCCGAGCGCACCGAACTGGGCGAGAAGCGCGAGGGCATTCTCGCCGTCACGCTGCCGGAGAAGCCGGGGGCCTTCAAGGCCTTCTGCCAGACACTGGGCAAGCGCAACATCACCGAGTTCAACTACCGCTATGCCGATGCGCGCGAGGCGCAGGTCTTTGTCGGCGTGCAGCTGCGCCACGGCGATGCCGAGCGCGCCGAGCTCGTGGCCACGCTGGAGAAGAAGGGCTATCCGGTGCTCGACCTTTCCGACAACGAAATGGCCAAGCTGCACATCCGGCATCTGGTCGGCGGCCACGCCGGGCTCGCCGACGAGCGCCTGTTCCGTTTCGAGTTTCCGGAGCGTCCGGGCGCGCTGATGAACTTCCTCACCCGCATCGAGGCCAAGTGGAACATCTCGCTGTTCCACTACCGCAACCACGGCGCCGCCTACGGTCGCGTGCTGGTCGGCCTGCAGCTTGCGGGTCGCGACCCGAAAGAACTCGCCGCCTCGCTCGATGCCGTCGGCTACCCCTGGCACGACGAAAGCGACAACCCCGCCTACCGCCTCTTCCTCGGCTGACGGC
>DAIRDY010000337.1:0-2321 GCA_036795935.1 Moraxellaceae bacterium
GTGGCAGACATCGCCGGTGCCATGATGGCTCGCATACCCCGCTGCACATTCATGCACTGTCAGTGCCACAGCCCTGACGACTGCCGACATGAGTCCGGCCTATCCATGAAACCCAGAAGAGAATGAAGCCGTGGAAAAATTGCTGCTTGTTGCCGGAGCGTCGGTGTTTGGTCTGCTGGGGTTCATCCATCTTTTCTATACGTTCTTCACTGACAAGTTCAGCCCGCGCGACCCGCGGGTTGCCGATGCGATGAAAGGCACGTCTCTGCAGCTCACCCGCGAGACAACGCTCTGGAAAGCATGGATCGGCTTCAATGCCAGCCACAGCCTTGGCGCGATTCTCCTGGCGGCGGTCTATCTGCCGCTGGCACGCAGCCATTTCGCGGTCGTGCAGGGCTCCGTCTGGTTGAGCCTGGTCCCTGTCCTGTTTGCAGCCGGCTATACGTTCCTGTCGTTCAGGTACTGGTTCAGCATTCCGCTGGCGGGCTCTGCGATCGGCTTGGTGTGCTTCGTTGTTTCGGCATGGCCGGCCGTTACCTGAAGCCCCACGCAGGCAGCGGCCTGCAGGATGGAGCAGGTGCTGCCGGCACAAAGGCTTGTGCGTTGCAGGCGGCCGCTTGCAGCGCCTACGGATGACTCGCCTGTGCATTGCGGCACAATGCATCCACCACCACGTCTGCACTGGTAATCGCCATGCAACTGCATGCCCTGCTCGCACAGACAGGCTGGCCCGAGGTCCGCGCCAGCCTGCTGCGCGCGTACCCCGCTTGCGCACCCATGATCGACGCACTGGCCGATGCCTTTGCCGAGCTCGGCACGCTGACGCCGGTGCCCGGCACCATGCGTATCGTGCTGGAACCCAGCCGCCTGCCCGACGAGGCGGGCACGATGGCCTGCGTGGTGTTCGGGCGCGACGGTTCGTTCTTTCCGGGGCAGGATGATGTGCCCGCAACCGAGCGCGTGCTGGCGCGCCACGACCTCTCATTCACGGGCTGGCAGGAATGGCTGGGCATGACGGTCGATGCGGACGGCCTGCAGGCGCACGGCGCCGCGGCAGTGCTGGCGCACTGCCTGCGTGAAATGACCTTTAACGGTTTTTCGGCACAGCGCGTCGAGACACGCCGGCAGGAAATTGCTGCGAACCGCCGCGACGACGCATGATGCCGCGAGCGCGGCACCGCGCCGTCCGGACGGCCACTTTTCGCCGCTGGCATCGAGAGCCGTGCTGCCATGCCAGTCGCGGGGCGGCCTGTGGTACAACGCACGGCGTTGCCATGCGCCGGTCGCCACCGATGCCGGCTGATGCCCGGCACTTTTCACTTACGGGAGCCTTTTGATGCAGCGTTTGTCTCTTGCCCTTCCCTGCCTGCTGCTGGGCCTTGCCGCCCATGCCGACACCACGGTCACGCTGCACCTGGCCACCCCTGAAGGCGATGGCGCTGCCGTCGGCACCGTGCAGGTGACGGCCAGCCCGCATGGCCTGGTGTTCACGCCGGCACTGACAGGCCTTGCGCCCGGCCTGCACGGCTTTCACCTGCACCAGCACGCCAGCTGCGCCCCTGCGGAGAAGGACGGCAAGCCGGTGCCGGCACTGGCCGCCGGCGGTCATTACGATCCCGCCGGCAGCGGCCGCCACGGCACGCCCTGGGGCGATGGCCATCTGGGCGACCTGCCGCCGCTGCATGTCGATGCCGACGGCCGCGCCACGCAGCCGGTGCTGGCGCCGCGCCTGAAGCTGGCCGACCTGCCGGGACGTTCGCTGATGGTGCATGCCGGCGGCGACAACCATGCCGACCATCCGGCCCCGCTGGGCGGTGGCGGCGCGCGCGTGGCCTGCGGAGTGATCAAATGAAAATGTCTCTGAACTGCTGGCTGCTGGCCTTGCTGCTGCTGACCGGTCCGCTCGCCGCCGACGAAGCCGACACGCGGCCCACGGAAATCCTGGGCACGCTGCAGATCACCGACTTCGAGGCGATGAAAAAGCAGTTTTCCGGCCCGTCCACCGGCGCATTCTTCACAGAGACCGGCGACAGCATCTGGGTGATGGTGCACTACGTTGCACAAATCGGTGATGCAGGCAGCAGGGGCGAGACCTCGTTCGAAGTCATTCCGATGAATGTGCAGGTGCCGATGGGGCAGAACATCATGCTGTTCCAGTCGGACAGCATGGCGAAGATCAACCCGCAGCAGCCACTGCGCCTGAATGTCGGCGGCGAGCTCATCGAGCTGGATGACGCCACGCTGCGCACGCTGATGTCCGAAGAGGACTTCAAGGCCTATCAGGCCAGCCGCGAGCCCCCGGCCAAGATGCGTCAGCTGAT
>DAIRDY010000338.1:0-2310 GCA_036795935.1 Moraxellaceae bacterium
AGGACGCAGGCCTATCAAATAAACAACGTCAGCAAGCAGAGCGCAGCGAAAAGCACACCGCCAAGGCACGCAGCATCACAGCGACACAACACGCTTCAGCAGAGCGCAGCGAAAAAACACCGCAAAAGCCCCTGCTTACCAGGGCGCCTTCTGCCAGTAGGTCACGTAGCACTCCCCGTCGAGACAGATCATCGGGTCCCGGTTCTTAGCATGGTTACGCTTTTCCATCCGGTACGTACTGGTCCGCCCGGTGCGCGATTGCGCCGTCAGGCTGCTCCCCGTCGCACTCCAGCGCCCCGCATCACTGTTGCCCGAGCTCGTGCCCCCCCACATGCCGCCACCATAGGCATCCATGCTGCTTTCACTGCTGTAGACGTAGCTGCCATCCGCCTTCAGCTCGAAGCAGGCCGAGCGCGAGCTGCCCCCGCCGGCATTGGCGAGGAAGGTCGAGGCCTGGCACCACTTGCCCACCAGCTCGTTGCGGATATTGCCGATGCCGTTGCCTGTGGCGGCGGTGCCGGTGTGACCACCGCCGGCGGGCGCGGTCGGCTGGCCGCGCACCAGGACCAGCGAGCTGGCGAGATCGCCGCCGCTCACCGTCAGCCGGTTGCCCTGCAGCCGGAACTGGTAGGCGCTCAACTCGCCGTCCTCCTCGATCAGCAGCACGTTGCCGTCGACCTGGTAGCGGATGGGATTGCCGGCCAGCGTGCCCTGGCCGCTGCTGCCCAGGGTCAGCACCAGCGGCTGGCCCTGCAGCTCGCCGGTCCAGGTGCCGGCAAGCACGCTGGCCAGTGCCGGTGTCGCGGTCAGCAGCAGAAGCAGAAAGGTGCAGAGTGTTTTCATCGCGCGTCCCTCGCGAGGTGGGTAGGAAAGGGGGGGTCAGTCGTCCCGGGCCAGTGCCGCGAGGGCGGCCTCGGCGGCCGCCACTTCCGCGGCAGCGGCCGTGGGGTCGGCGCCGGCGGCCAGGGCCTGCGCCAGTTTGCGCTCGGCCTTCTTCAGGTTGCTGCGCGCGAGGGCGGCGGCAATCACTTTCGACTTGTCGGCAACGCCCGATGCCGGCGCGACCACTGGCGGCGGCACGGCGGTGGTCACCGGGCGCGCGGCGCGGCGCAAGGCGGCTTCGCGGGCCAGGCGGGCATTGCGCGCTTCGTAGCGACGGCGGGCGCGCAGCGACCGCTCGCGGCGTTCGGCGGCATCGGGCACGCTGGGCAGGTCGACGAGGTCGATGCAGTCCACCGGGCAGGGCGCGATGCAGAGGTCGCAGCCGGTGCATTCGTCCTCGAGCACGGTGTGCATGAGCTTGGCGGCGCCGACGATGGCGTCGACCGGGCAGGCCTGGATGCACTTGGTGCAGCCGATGCATTCGGCCTCGCGGATGCGCGCCACCTGGCGGGTGGCGGGCGTCACGCCATAGGTCGGATCCAGCGGCAGCGGCACTTCGCCGAGCAGCTCGGCCAGTGCCTCGATGGTCGGCTGTCCGCCTGGCACGCAGTGGTTGATGGCCTCGCCCCGGGCCATGGCCTCGGCATAGGGCCGGCAACCCGGATGCTGGCATTTGCCGCATTGCGTCTGCGGCAGCCGGTCGAGGATGTCCTCGACCAGGGTGATGCGCAGGGCGGGGGGAACGGGCGTGCGGGCGGTCATGGGCAGTCGGCTGGCGTGAAGTGCCGGCGATTATAGGGGAGGGCAGGGGCCGGCGTCCGCCTGTGCTGGCCCCGGATGACAGGAAGCCGGCCTGCCGGCCGCCATGGCATCCGCTACCATGCGGCACAGTCTGTCTGCCTGTCCGCTGGAGTTGCCCATGACCTCGTCCGAAGCCATCCAAGACCATCTCGTGCCGGTGCGCAGCGGCATTGCCAGCGTCAACGGCGGCATCGAGCTCTGCTACGAGGACCGCGGTCCGGTCGACGGCGACCCGCTGCTGCTGATCATGGGCCTGTCGGCGCAGATGCTGGTCTGGCCGGAAGGCTTCTGCGACCTGCTGGTGCAGCGCGGCTACCGCGTGATCCGCTTCGACAACCGTGACATCGGCCTGTCCACCAAGGTGCGGCAGAAAGTGGCGCCGATGAACGAGTTCCTGCGCATGGCGCGCTTCGGTCTCGGTCTCAGGAGCCCGAGCCCCTACTCGCTCTACGACATGGCGCGCGATGCCGAAGGCCTGCTCGACCACCTCGGCATCCGCCAGGCGCATGTGGTGGGCGCCAGCATGGGCGGCATGATCGCGCAGATCCTGGCCGGCACCCGCCCGGAGCGGGTGAAGTCGCTGGGCGTGATTTTCTCCAGCACCAACCAGCCGCTGTTGCCGCCGCC
>DAIRDY010000339.1:0-2296 GCA_036795935.1 Moraxellaceae bacterium
GTGTTCTTCACGATCTCGCCGAGATAGGCGATGCCGCCCGCCTCTTGCAGCTCGCCCAGGCGGTTCAGCGTTTCCGACACGGTCAGCGCATCGCGCGGCTTGCCCTCGTCGGCCAGCATGGCAATGGCACGGAAAATCAGGCGGTGGTCGCGACGGTAGAAATCCTGCTCGCTGACGATTTCCGCGGCACGGTCCCAGGCCGTGTCTTCCAGCATCAGGCCGCCGAGCACGGACTGCTCGGCCTCCAGCGAATGCGGCGGCAGCTTCAGGCTGGCGACGGCGCTGTCGGTGGCGGGCAGGTCGGCGGCGAGCGGGAGATCGGTCATGGCGGTTGTCCGGCGGGACTGAATCTGAGGGGCAAAGCGTACCCGAGACAGGCGATGCTGGCAGCAGCCGGATGGCCCCGCCTGCCGACCGGTACGCAGAAAAACGAAGGGCGCCACACGGGCGCCCTTCATCACTGCAGTCGGCGATTACTCGGCGACCACGGTCACCTTCACGGTGGCGGCGACTTCGCTGTGCAGCTGCACGTCGATGTCGTAGTCACCGGTGGAGCGCAGCGCGCCGTTGGGCAGACGCACTTCGCTCTTGTCGACGGCTTCGCCGAGCTTGGTAATGGCTTCGGCGATGTCGCGGGTACCCACGGAGCCGAACAGCTTGCCTTCGTCACCGGCCTTGGCGGCGATGACGACGGCGAGCGCGGCCACGCGCTCGGCACGGGCCTGGGCATCAGCCAGCGCGGCATTGGCGCGCGCTTCCAGATCGGCACGGCGGGTTTCGAACTCGGCGACGTTCTTTTCGGTCGCCGGCACGGCCTTGCCCTGCGGAATCAGGAAATTGCGGCCATAACCGGGCTTCACACTGACCTTGGCACCGAGGGCACCGAGGTTCTTGATCTTCTCAAGCAGAATGACTTCCATCACTCGTCTCCCGGATTACTGGTGGTTGTCGGTGTACGGCAGCAGGGCCAGGTAACGGGCCTGCTTGATGGCCAGACCCAGCTGACGCTGGTAACGGGCCTTGGTGCCGGTGATGCGGCTGGGGACGATCTTGCCCGTCTCAGTCACGAACTGCTTCAGGGTTTCGACATCCTTGTAATCGATGTACGTGGTCTTTTCGGCCGTGAAACGGCAGAACTTGCGACGGCGGTAGAAACGTGCCATGACGTTTGCTCTCCTATTCGAATCTCTCAATCGCTTGCGCGTGTATCAGTAACTGCGTGGCATCGCGGTGGCTGGCTTGCGCCAGGAGGCCGCTCACGGTGATCCGGTCGCCCGGTTGCCACTGGTCCAGCCTTCCCGCCTCCGGCCCGCTGACCTTGACGGTCACCACGGCCCGCACTTCACGGGGCTGTCCCGCCAGCATCTGGCAGGACCGGTGTTCCAGCAGCAGCTCACGGTGGGCAACTCCGGCCGGACTGGTCCGCAGGGGCTTCAGCTCCCGCACCTGACCGGTGATCCTGACCTCGTTGCGTTCCACGCGGCTGGTAACCGCTTACTCGCCGGCTCCGGCTGCCTCTTCGGCACCTTCCTCGGAGCGGGCGGCCTTGCGGCTGCGCTTCTCTTCCGCACCCTTGGCCAGAATCGATTCCTCGGTAATGGCTTCGTCGCGACGGATGATGAGATTGCGAATGACCGCGTCGTTGTAGCGGAAGGCTTCCGCCAGTTCGTCCAGGGTGGCCTGGCTGCACTCGATGTTCATGAGCACATAGTGGGCCTTGTGGACCTTGTTGATGGGGTAGGCCAGCTGGCGACGGCCCCAGTCTTCGAGACGGTGGACCTGGCCACCGGCTTCCTTGACCATCCCGGTGTAGCGCTCGACCATGGCGGGCACCTGCTCGCTCTGGTCGGGGTGCACCAGGAAGACGACTTCATAGTGACGCATTGTTTGGCTCCTTACGGATTGGGCAGCCCCCGCCGCGGATTCGGCAGGAGCAAGGAGTGTGTCCCGCGCAAAGGCTTGCGCCCGGCGGAACCCGCTTTGGCCCGAAGGCAAAGGGGCGCAGAGTCTAAGGGAAAGCCCTCCGCGCCACAAGCCGCCCGTCCGCAGACGAAAGAGGTGGTTTGCCCGCTGCGGAACCTTTCCGCTACCATCCCCCGACCTGTACACATAACCACAACAACAGCAGGCATTCCGGGTGCGCCATGAACCGCGCTGGGCTTCTCATTTTGCTGGCTTCCACCGCCTTGTCGCTCGGGTTCAATCCCGTGCTGGCGGCTGCCGAGCCGGAGAAGCGCCCGCGCCTCGAGGACTACCCGAACGCCATGGCCTGGCTGCAGGCCCTGCAGGCGCATGA
>DAIRDY010000340.1:0-2287 GCA_036795935.1 Moraxellaceae bacterium
GGTGCCTGCGCCCGCCACGCGCCGTGGCCGCCTGGCTGACCGCGCCCGGCTCGCTGACCGCGCGCCTGGTGGCGGCCGCGGACGGCGATTTCCGGGTGCGGTTGCTGGCCCAGTACTGGGGCCGGCCGGCGCCCGAGGAGGCGCGACGGCTGGGACTGCATCCGGGGCGCTTTGCGCTGATACGGGAAGTGGAGCTGATCGGCCGCGGCCAGCCCTGGGTGCGCGCGCGCAGCGTGCTGCCGGCGGCCTCGCTGGCCGGCGCCGGGCGCCGCCTGCGCCGGCTGGGCAACCGCTCGCTGGGCCATCTGCTGTTCCGCGACCCGACGCTCCGGCGCGGGCCCATCGAGATCGCAGGGCTCACGCAGCCGGAAGGCCGCGTCTATGCGCGGCGCTCGCGACTTGTCTATCACGGCCAGCCCTTGCTGGTGGCCGAATGCTTCCTGCCGGCGCTGTTTGAGCGGCCACAATAAGCGCTCCTGCACATTCGCAGGTGCGGATTTATCCGCACCTGCGCGTCGCGGCTTGCGCGCTGGCTCGCTCCCGGAGGAGCGAGGCGGCGGCAGCATCATTCGGCGTGGCCGTGCGCCCCGGGCTTGTGCAGGTGCTCGGGGCCGCGGCGCATGAAGGCGCGATACAGCAGCGGCATCACGAACAGCGTCAGCAGTGTCGAGAAGCCGAGGCCCCAGACAATGCTCGAGGCCACCGGCCCCCAGATCAGCGACTTGCCGCCCAGACCCACGGCCAGCGAGAACAGGCCGGCGATGGTGGTCGTGGTGGTGATGAAAATCGGCACCACGCGCCGGCGCGCGGCATAGACCGTGGCATGCAGCACGCTCATGCCGGCAGCCAGGCGTTCGTTGGCGGCGTCGATAAGCACAATGGCCGAGTTCACCGCGATGCCGGTCAGCGCCACCACGCCGTACAGCGTGTACAGGCTGAGCGGGTTGCCGGACACGAACAGCCCGAGCACGACACCGGTGAAGGCCAGCGGCACGGTCACGAAAATGATCAGCAGCGGCTGGAAGTAACTGCGGAACTGTGCCGCGAGGATCAGGTAGATCAGACCGAGGCCGAGCAGGAACAACACCTTCATCGCACCCAGGCTTTCCTCCAGGTCATCCATTTCACCCGAGAAATCCAGGTCGACATTCGGATAGGCAGGCTGCAAGGTTTTCCACGCCGCCTTGAGCTGGTTGTTGGCCGCCAGCGTGTCGGTGATTTCCTTGTCGAGGTTGGCCTCGAGGGTGATGGCACGCCGCAGCTTGTGGTGGCGGATGAAGCCCTTTGAGGTCTTGGTTTCGACATCGACGAGCTGGGCCAACGCGATGTTGCCGCCACCGGGCAGTGGCACGCGCTGCAACAGCACGTCATCGAGGTTGCCCAGTTCGCGTGGCGCCATGCGCACCAGCACTTCCACCTTTTCGCCGCTGTCGCGCACCGAGGCCACGGTTTCGCCATCGCCATACAGCCGCAGCAGGCGCGCGACATAGGCCGGATTGACGCCGGTGGCCTGCACCGCGCTGCGGTTCAGCGTCAGCGTGAGCTCCGGGCGACCGGCCACGTCGTCGTCTTCCAGGTCTTTCACGCCGGGAATATTTGTCACTTCTTTTTTCAGCGCATCGACGGCACGACGCAGCTCGGCATAATCGTCGCCGCGCACCTTCACCGAAATCGGCTTTGAAGTGGGCGGCCCGCCGGAGAGCTCGAGGAAGCTGATCACCGACTCATCCTGCTGCGCCAGCACGGCCTCGCGCATGCCGGCCACCACCGATGGCGTGTCGCGCATGTCGCCCGTGCGCGGATTCAGCGACACGATGACCTGCGCATACTGATCGCCGTAGAGTGGCTCGGTCTGCGTGAACTTGATGCCGGAGGCCGCCACCACGGCACGCGCCTCGCCCTCTTCCAGATACTGTTTGACCACCTCGCTGATGCGTTCGGTCTCGGCCTGCGTGCGCGTGAGCGGCGTGCCCGGCGGCATGTCGATGTTGACGTAGAACAGCCGTATGGGGTCGAAGGCAAAGAATTGCTGCTTCACGAGGCCGCTGCCAATCAGCACCAGCGCCATCACCAGCAGGCCGAAGGCCATACCCAGCGAACGCCGGGGCCGGCGCAGCACCCACATCAGGGCCTGCGCATAACGCAGGCGCACATTGTGCGTGAAGCGCTCACGCCAGCGCTGCATCTTGGACTTTTTCTCGAAGCCCACCTTCATGCTGAGCACATGCACCGGCAGCAGCCAGTAGGCCTCGATCAGGCTGATCAGCAGCGCCACCGTGACCACGAA
>DAIRDY010000341.1:0-2282 GCA_036795935.1 Moraxellaceae bacterium
CTCGAGCGGCCCTGTGAATACGCCTCCAGCATCCGTGTCGATGGTGCCTGGAACGGCGAGGTGGTGGTCGGCTGCTCGCGCGCGCTGGCGCAGCGCGTGGCCACCGCCATGTTCCATTCGCCGGGCCAGGAAATCTGCGAGGAGTTCTGCATCGATGCCCTGAACGAAATCGCCAACATCATCGGCGGCAACGTGAAGGCGCTGCTGCCGTCGCCGAGCCGCCTCGGCCTGCCGGCCTTTCATCGCGACTGGCAGCCGGCGGAAGGCGGGCAGGCGGCGATCTTCAACAGCGATGGCGAGCCGCTGCTGGTGCAACTGATTGAGGATGCCGCCTAGGGGAATGCCACCATCAATGCCGCAACACGCCTGCCGCGGGCTTTCCGGCGCCGCAGCCAGCCGCTAGGCTAGGCGGGATGCCCGCACAGACGGGCCGCCAGTGTCAGGACGATCATGGCCCAGCGTTACCGACTCGTTTTCCGTGGCAAGTACCTGCCCGGCCTTTCCCGTGAAGAAGTGCATGCCGGGCTGGCCGAGCTGTTCCATGTGTCGCTCGAGCGCGTGCAGACGCTGCTCGCGACGCTTCCCGCCGTGATCAAGCACGATGTCGATGTCGTCGCCGGCAACCGCTATCTCGAGGTGCTGGCCGAGAACGGCCTCATCACCCATCTTGAGCCGCTGCAGCAAGCTGCTGCGGGCAACGATGCCTGGGATGGCGTCGAGCGACGCTCCGGTGAAGACCGCCGCGGCAAGATGCTCGACCGCCGCGCCAACCGCCGCGGCTCGGCCATACAGCCCGACCGCCGCCAGACGCGCGGCCGGCGCAAGACCGATCACGAATAACGCCCCGCCAGAATGGCGCTCACCAGCGCCGGTACCTGTGTGCCGGCCGGCCCGTAGTGGTGTTCGCGAAAGGCGTTGCGCTGCTGCGAGGGCTCGAGGTTGAGCTCGATGGTGTGGGCGCCGGCCGCCCCGGCCTCCTGCACGAAACCCGCCGCCGGGTACACGTTCCCCGACGTGCCGATGCTGACAAACAGCGTGCAGCGCGCCAGCGCCGCCATGATGCGCTCCATGTGATACGGCATTTCGCCGAACCAGACGATGTCCGGCCGCAGGCGTCCCGGTTGTCCGCAGCAGGGGCAGGGTGTTTCTGCCTGCACCGCGTCGTGCCAGCGGAAGCGCCGGCCGCTGGCGGTGCAGAACACCGACAGCAGCTCGCCGTGCATGTGCAGCAGCCGGGTGGAGCCGGCGCGCTCGTGCAAGTCGTCCACATTCTGTGTCACCACCAGCACCTCGCCCGCGTGCTCGCGCTCGAGCCGTGCCAGCGCCAGGTGCGCGGCATTGGGCCGGATGGCCGCTTCCTGCAGTTGCGCGCGGCGCTGGTTGTAAAAGCGCTGCACCAGGGCCGGATTGCGTGCAAACGCCTCGGGCGTGGCCACGTCCTCGATGCGGTGGTCTTCCCACAGGCCGTCGGCCGCGCGGAAGGTGCGGATGCCGCTCTCCGCGGAAATGCCGGCGCCGGTCAGGATCACGATGCGTTGGCTCATCGGTGCTTGTCCTCGGCCATCGGCGCGTTCTGCCGGCGGCGTTCATGTCGGGGCGGGATGACCATGCTATAACCGCCGTCACGTCCCCGGAAACCACGACTCGCCTGCCCATGCTGGATATCGATGCCGTCCACCGCAGCCTGCTGCATCTCGACCTCTCGGTTTATGCCTCGCCGTCCGGTGCGCTTGCCGAGCATGCGCGCCATTACGGCATCGACATGGAGGCGCAGCTGCCCGGCGTGCGCCATTACACCGGCTGGTTCGAGGCGCCCGGCTACCAGCTGGCCGCCCATGTCTTCCTGCCACCGGCGCCGCGCTGCACGCTGTTCATCCTGCACGGCTATCTGGACCATTCCGGCCTCTACCGCCACCTGATCCGCGATGCGCTGCAGCAGGGCGCGGCGGTGTTCATCTTTGATTTGCCGGGCCACGGCTTTTCCAGCGGCGAGCGCATCGACATTCCGGATTTTGCCGACTACCAAATGGTGCTCGACACGGCGCTCGCGCAATACGGGCCCGAACTGCCGCAGCCGTTCTATGCGCTCGGCCAGAGTACCGGCGGTGCCATCCTCATGGATCATGTGCTCAGTGCCTGCGCGCGCGGCGACAGGCCGGCCTTTGCCCGCGTGCTGCTGCTGGCGCCCCTGCTGCGGCCGGCGCAGTGGCAGCGCATCCGCTTCGGTTACTGGCTGATGCACCGCCTGCAGTCCTCGGTGCCGCGCGTGTTCCGTACCAACA
>DAIRDY010000342.1:0-2272 GCA_036795935.1 Moraxellaceae bacterium
TCCGTAATCCCCGCAGTGCTTACGCTGCCGGCATTGCGACCTCCTGCAGGCCGTAACGCTGCATCAGCCGCGCCCGCTTTGCCGGCTCGAAGTTGATGCGCGAGGCATCGCCGCCCACGGCCTCGATCAGGCGCCGGTCCATCACGCGAAACCAGAGCGGCGGCACATAGGCCATGAGGAACATGCCGAAGTAGCCCACCGGCAGCGTCGGCAGCTCCGGGAAATCGCGCAGCGACTGGTAGGAGCGCGTGGGGTTGGCGTGGTGGTCGGAGTGGCGCTGCAGGTGGAACAGCGCCAGGTTGCTGGCGATGTGGTTGCTGTTCCAGCTGTGGTGCGGGCGCGTCATTTCATAGCGGCCGCTCTCCAGCTTCTTGCGCACCAGGCCGTAGTGCTCGATGTAATTCGCCGAGGTGAGCTGGAAGGCGCCCCAGAAGGCCACCGCCAGCAAGAGCGGAATCATCGGCGTGCCGAACAGCGCGATCAGCGTGCCGTAGAGCAGCGCGGTAACCAGGCCCGCCTGCACGATTTCATTGCCGAGGCTCCACACCGACTTGCCGCTGCGCTCCAGACGCTCGGCCTCGAGGTCCCAGGCGCGGAAGTAGGCGCCCGGCATTTCGCGGAACACGAAGCGCCAGATGCTCTCGCCCATGCGCGAGCTGGCCGGGTCTTCCGGCGTGGCCACCCAGCGGTGGTGGCCGCGGTTGTGTTCGACACTGAAGTGCCCGTAGCCGCCCAGCGCCAGCGTCAGCAGCGCCAGCTTGCGGTCCAGCCAGCCTTTCTTGTGGCCCATCTCGTGGCCGAGGTTGAGGCCGAAGCCGAGCACGTTGCCGGTGGTGATCACCACCAGCAGCCACAGGTACCAGGGCAGTTCGTGCGTGGCCAGGAACACCACGTTGTAGATGAAGCTGAACCACAGGATCGGCACCACCGCCCAGGTGATGTAGCGGTAGTAGCTGTCGGCCTCGAGGGCGGGCACGGCCGACTCGGGCGGGTTGCTGCGGTCCTCGCCGAACAGGCGGTCCAGGAGCGGAATGCCGAAATAGAAAAACGCGAGGAAGGCCCAGAGCCAGACGGTCTGGCCGGTCTGCAGGTAAAGCCAGGGGCCGGCCGGGGCGGCCAGCGGCGCAATCACCGACAGCAGCCAGGCGTAACGCTTGCGGTCACGGTAGGGCTCGGCGGTGGCGTGGGTCGAGGGCAGGCTCGTCGTGGTCATGATGGGCTCCTGTAGCGGCGCGACAGCGCGGGACCGTGACAGGTTCCGCTCATCGGCCGCCGGAAATAACCGCGGAAGATGGCATCAATTCGTCATTTGGTGACAAACTCCGCGACACCCCATGCCGCCCCACTGACATGACAAGCACGCCATGACCGCCCTGCCCCCGACGCCCGAACACTGGCTGCAACCCGCCATCCACCCGGTGTACGCGCGCCTGCTCTGTGCCGAGCTGGTGCGGCGCGGCTTCAGCGCGGCCGACATCACCGCCGGCACCCGCCTGGACTGGGACACGCTGCACGCCGACAACCGCTTCCTGAGCTTCGAGCAGTTCCGCCGACTGGTGGCGCATGCACTGGCCCTGAGCGGCTGCCCGTGGCTGGGGCTGGAAGTGGGCATCAACGCGCAGTTGTCGTTGCATGGCGCGCTGGGCCAGGCGGTGGCCGCCAGCCGCCACGTGGAGGACGCGCTGCTGCTCTGCCAGCGCTACATGCCGCTGCGCCAGCGCATTTATGGCGTGGCCATCGAGGCCGGCTGCGCGCCCTGCATTGTCGCCATCGAACACATCGAGGTGCCGGCGCTGCGCGAATTCATGCTGGGCTATCTCACTGCCACGCTGCTGCGCCTGCTGGAGGCCGTCACCGGCCAGCCGCTGCACGCACTGGTGCAGATCGACTGGCCCTTCCCCGCCCCCGACTGGGCACCGGAATACCAGCGCCTGGTGGCGAACAACCGCTTCGGCCGGCCGCGGCTCTGCGCCACGCTGCCCGAAGGCTTCCTGCAGCGCCCCAATCTTTCCTTCGACAACGACGCGCTGCGCATGGCCGAGCGCGAATGCGAGCGCCAGTGGCAGCAACAGCAGCAGGGCGGCAGCGTGACGCAGCGCGTGCAGTCACGGCTCGCGCGCTGCACGGGCCACTACCCGTCGATCGTGGACATGGCGGCGCAGGAAAATGTCTCGTCACGCACGCTGATCCGCCACCTGCGCGAGGAAGGCAGCACGTACCAGCAACTGCTGGACACCGTGCGCGAGGAACTGGCCTGCTGGCTGCTGCTGCA
>DAIRDY010000343.1:0-2244 GCA_036795935.1 Moraxellaceae bacterium
ATGGCGGTCGCAGGCAGGCGGGCAGCGGCAGTCATGGCAGAACTCCTTGGTCACGCGCCAACTGTATACGACGTGTTTCCTCAAGAGGCAAGCATGTTCATCCGGAGGACAGCAGGGGGGCGAGATCGAGGTGGGCGGCCTGTGCGTCCGCCGTCGCGCCAGGTGCCCAGGGCAGGGTGCCCAGCAGTGGCGCCGGCAGCAGCGAGGTCAGCGTGGCGATATTGTCTTCGACCGCCGCCATGTCCGGATCGATGCGGTTGGCCACCCAGCCGGCCAGCCGCAGGCCGTCCTTCAGGATGGCCTCGGTGGTGAGGATGGCGTGGTTGAGGCAGCCAAGACGCAGGCCGACAACAAGAATCACCGGCAGGTTCAGCTCGCGCGGCAATGCCGACAGCATCTCGCGCTCGTTCAGCGGCACGCGCCAGCCGCCGGCGCCTTCAATCAGTGCCAGATCGACACGGTGCTGCATCAGCGTGCCGCGGCAGAACCCGGCCAGGCGCGAGGCCTGCAAGCGGCGTCCGGCCGCGGCGGCGGCCAGATGCGGCGACAACGGCGCCGGCAGCGCCACCGGATTCACCTCGTCATAGGCGAGCGGCGCGCTCATCGCCGCCATCAGTGCCACCGCGTCGTCATTGCGCCAGCCCGCGGGCGTCTCGGTGCAGCCCGCCGCCACCGGTTTCAGCGCCAGCGTGGACAGGCCGCGTGCGCGCGCCGCCGCGAGCAGTGCACAACTCACCGTGGTCTTGCCGACACCGGTGTCAGTGCCGGCCACAAAGTAGCTCTTGCCCATTCAGTCCTCCGCGCGCCGGGCGCGCACGTAAATCACTTCATAACGCAGCGGGATGCCGGCCGGCTCGCGCGCCGCCTCAAGCGCCGCACTCACGCGCTGCCACCATGCCCGGCCATGCACCGCCGCGCCCGCCGTACCGGTCGCCGTGTTGGCGCCAATGGCCTTGAGCGCGCGCAGCATTTCCTGTGGTGTCGCAAAATGCGCGGCATGCGTGGCATGGAAAAAATCGACGTCAGTAAAGCCGTTGCACATCAGTGCCATCGCCCACTCGCTGTCATCGGCAAAGGCATTCACCATGAGCCCCGCCGCCGCGAGCGCGGCCAGACTGCCGGGCCCCGGCACACTGAAGCAGAGCGCGCCGCCCGGGCGCAGGACTCGCGCCAGCTCGGCGGCCGCCGCCATGGCGTCCGTCCATTGCAGTGCGAAATTGCTGAATGCCTGGTCGACGCAAGCCGCCGGCAAGGGCAGCGCCGCGACATCGCCCAAGAGCGGCGTGATGCGCGCATGGGCCGGCACCGCGGCCAGCATCTGCGGCGCCACATCCAGCGCATATACCGCCGCGACCTCCGGCTGCGCGGCCAGCCACAGGCTGTCGCGGCCGGTGCCGCAGCCGGCATCGAGCACGACACCGCGTGGCACGAAGGCCGCACGCAGCTCGGTGGCAATCGCCTGCTGCAGCTGCGCGTGCGCCTCGTAGCCGGCGGCGGCGCGTGAAAAGCGCTCGGCAATGCGGGCGCGTGTGCGGGCGGTCGGGCTCATGCCGGCGACACCCCGCCGGCAGTGACTGTTACCTGCTGCTGCGCGTCCGGCGGCGGCAGCAGTCCGTGACCACGCCAGTGCGCGAGACAGGCCTCTGCCACCGCCTGCGGCTGCTCGAGATGCGGCGCATGACCGGCGTCCGCCAGGCGGACCACCGCCACGTCCTGCACCGCGCGCGCGCACCAGTCGGCCAGCGCCGGCGGCACCAGCGCATCGTTGTCGGCGAGCAAGAGTTGTACCGGCAGGCGCAGCGATGCGAGGGCCGCGCGCAGGTCGTTGTCGTGCAGGCAGGCAAGACCGGCAGCCAGCGCCGCCGGGTGTGGCGGCAGGGCGGCCGCATCCAGCGCCGCGAGCCGTTCGCGCAGCGCACGTGCATCGGCCGCACCCGTCATCAGCAACTGGCGGAAGCGCGCCAGCGTGCGCGCCGGCGTCGTCGCAAGACCGTCGGCAAACGCCGCAAACGTGGCAGCCGGCATCGCCGGAAAGCCGTCATCGCGCGCAACGAAACAGGGCGTGGCGGCCAGCAGCGTCAGCGCCTGCACGCGCGCGGGATGCTGCGCCGCCACCTGCAGCGCGAGCAGCCCCCCCAGCGACCAGCCCAGCCACAGCGCCTCGGGCGGCGCAACCTCAAGCACCCGGGTGCACATGACGGAGAGGTCAGCATCCTCCGCACGCCAGTCCGAGCCGCCATGCCC
>DAIRDY010000344.1:0-2240 GCA_036795935.1 Moraxellaceae bacterium
CACCTGGCCGCTGCCGGGCAGCGGCAGCCACGAGCGCAGGTCGGCAGCGTCGGTCGCCAGGCTGTACACCGTGCCCAGCAATCCCAGCAGCGGGTCCTGCTCTTGCAGCTTGCGCTGCATTTCCTGTTTCGAGAGCAGGCGCAGGAAGGCGCGCGCCAGCATGCCGGGAATCTCGTCTTTCAGCGTGCGCACGGCCAGCGCGCGCGTGTCCACCAGCAGCGCGGTTTCCAGGCTCTGGCCGTTCACCGTCACCACCATGGGCGAAGGCGGGGGCACGTTGCCGGCATACACCGGAAAGCTCACGTTGTTGATGGTCTTGGATGTCCAGATGGGGATGCTCACCGGGCTTTTGGCCGGCACATAACCCTCTTCCAGGTAGATCACCAGTTCGCCTTCGCCGGGCTTGGGCGCCACCTGCACCTTGCCCAGTTTCTGCGCGAGCTTCTGTGCGTCGTCCATGCCGCTGCGCAGGCCGGTGCGCACCACGTCGCGCTGCAGGTAGGGATTGTCCGGCACCAGTTCCAGCGCCTTGCGGTAGTCGATGTAGGCGTCGTTGTGCTGGCCGGTGGCTTCGTAGATCAGGCCGGAAAGATAGAAGGTGGCGGCATTCTGGAAGCCCGTTTTCACGCGCCCGGCGGCGAGGTCCATGCTGCTGAAGAAGCCCTCGTAGCGGCTGGCATCGAAGCCCTTGCCCTCGGCATCATCGCGCGCCTTGTCGACGGTGTTTTCCTTTTTTGCCAGCGCCTCGTTCTGGATGAGGTTGGCGCGGCGCACTTCCACCAGCGCGCCGGTGGCATCGCCCGCGGCCAGGAAATTCAGCGCCTGGTACTGGTGCACGAACACGCGCTCGTACAGGCTGCCTTCATAGGGGCGCGCATTGTCATTGGTGAGCAGGCTGGCGCCGGCCGCCAGCGAGGCGCTGGCCGAGACCACCGCGCGCTCCTCGCGGCGCTGGTAGACCTCGATGGCGCCCTCGAAAGCGGTGCGGCTTTCGTCCGGCTTGTCGGCCAGCTGGGCCACGCGGCCCTGCTCCTGGCGATACAGCAGGCGGTCGGCACCGTTCTTCTTGCCCAGCGTGGCGATGGCGCTGTCGGGCTGGCCGGCCTCCAGCGCGCGCTGCCAGCCGGCGGCCTGGCCGGGGTAGGGGTTCATGACCGAGGTGGCCGCGCAGCCGCCAAGCAGCAGCGGCAGCATCACGGCGGCCAGGGTGGAGCGCAGCATCATCGGCAGCTTCCTTGGGTGGCGTTGCAGCGCTTACCAGCGCGGACCGGTCGGCGCATCCACGGCAGGCGCCGCCGGCGTGGCGGGCGCGGCCTCGGCCTTGCGCACCAGCATGCCGCTTTGCACCGTGCCTTCGCCGTCCAGCTCGGCCTTCACGAAGCGCGCCTGCACGCCCGTCACGCGGGCGCGTGCCACTTCTTCCTCGGTGTGGCCCAGCGACTCGCGTGTGTCGCTGTCGATGATCTCGGCGCCCTGGCTCAGCACCACCAGCATGTCGCCGACCTTCAGGCCGCTGCTTTCCTCGCCGCGGTTCAGGTAGAGCGCACGGCCTTCCACGCGCGCCACGCGCAGCGGGAACACGCTGTCGGTGATGCGGCTGACCATGGTGGCCGCTGCCGTGGCCACCAGCTTGCTGCCGATGGTTTCACCCTTTTTGTCGTTCTTGCCCGGCAGGCGCAGCGTGGCCTCCTGGTTGATCTTCTCTGCCGCCACGATGCGGCCGGTGCGCGCATCCACAATGCGCAGGTACACCTTGAGGCGCGCTTCCTGCTGCACCGTCACCTGGCTGCTGTAGGGAATAGCTTTCTGGCTGGTGGCAAAGGTGGCGTCGTCGATGCGGCCCAGCACGAAGTAGTCGGCACCCAGCAGCTTGGCGATCTTCGGCGCCTCGTCGGGCGAGGCGTAGTCGCTTTCCTGGAACTGCTTCTCGGTGATCAGGTCGTCCACGCGGCGGCGTTCCAGCACATCGAACTTGCGGCTGGCCACCAGCTGGTGCACCAGTTCGTCGGTCAGCACCGAGGTCTGGCCCTCGGCAATGCCGGTGATGACGACATTGGCCGTGGCCACCACCACCTGCTTGTCCACCGTGAAGGGCAGCACGGCAATGGTGGGGCGGGCCGCCGCGGCCAGCGAGCTGGCCAGGACAAGGGCGGGGGCAATCAACAGACGGGCAAGACGCATGGCTCCTCCTGAACACGGGGCGCCGGTGGAATGGCGCGGACAGGCGGCCAGTCTAGTCA
>DAIRDY010000345.1:0-2220 GCA_036795935.1 Moraxellaceae bacterium
CGAGATCGACACGGGCCTGCCATTCTTCGGGGCTGACACGGTCCTTGAGCGGGATGACGGGCGAGGCGGACATGGCGGACTCCTGGCGGCCGGGGGCAATGCCAGCACCCTAGCACCCCCTCTGCCATTCGCCACTGGCCCGCGTACCAGCCGCGCAGAAAAAAACGCCGGGCATGGCCCGGCGTTCCTTCCCGCGAACGGATCAGAAGAAGTTCTGGTTGATCTCGAAGATTGCCGTGGTGCCGCTGACCTCGTTGCCGACAATGAGCAGCGCCTTGCCGTTCGGCGACTCTTTGGCCGGCACGAAGGTCAGGCCCTCGGGGCCCAGGTCACCCACCGTGCCAAGCACCGTGCCCGGGGCATTCACCCAGTCTTCGCGCGTGTTCAGGTAATCCACGCGGAAGGGTGCGGCCGGATTGGTGATGTCGTAGACCAGCACGCCGCCCATGCGCTCGAGGCCGACAAAGGCAAAGGTCTTGCTGCCGATCTTGCCGACCGCGAGGCCCTCCGGTTCCGGGCCCTTGTTGTCGCTGCGGTTGTCGCGGCTGTTGCCGGCTTCGTGGTTGGCGTTGAAATAGTCCTTGCAGGGAATGTTGCGCAGCTTGCCGGCCTTGCAGTCGTCGCTGGCGACGAACTGCTCGATGGCGGCACCCGAATCCCAGACCAGTGCGCCGTCCTCGTCCCAGATCGAGAACGAGCGCGCGCCGAAAGCATAGAGCGCGTCATACATCAGGCGGTTGCCGGCGGGGTCCTCGGCACCGTTGGTGTTGAACTTCACCGGATTGCCGCTGGCGTCCTGGCGATAGCCCATGGTCCAGGTCACGGTCAGGCGGCCGAGGTTGTTGTCGTCGCGGCAGGCCTTGGGGTCGCCCGGAATCGCGCCGCAGTGCGCGAACACGGTCGGGTTCAGCAGGCCGCCGGCCGCCATCGCGTTCAGCTGCGGCGGCAGGTCGTCACCGGCGCGGCCGGCCCAGCCGTTCTTGTTGATCAGGTGCTTGGCACGGAACTCCTCGACAAAGCCCTTGCCGGCATCGCCCCCCCAGTACAGCGGGTTGGTTTCGCCCCAGGCGCGGGCATCGCCTTCGTTGGCCGTCACCAGATAGGTTTTGCCGCCCGCGCTGTAGGCGGCAATGCTGTCCGGCATGTACAGGCCGCGCACGCCGGGCCAGGTACGGATGGTGGCGGCGGCGTCGGTGTCCGAGGCATCCAGCTCGTTGCCGGCGACACCGTGATCCTTGTAGCCGAGCGCGAACACGTCCAGCACGCGGGCGCCGGCAATGTCGATTTTCGCGATGGCGTTGTTTTCCTGCAGCGTGACCCAGGCCGTCTTGCTGTCGGCGGACACGGCAATGTATTCCGGCTCGAAATCCTGCGCGGCGCTGGCGTTCGGTCCGAAGATGCGGATGCCCTTGTTGCGCAACGCGGCTTCCTGCCCGTTGTAGGCGGTGAAGCCGGCCGTCTTCACCACCGGCGCTGCCGGGTTGCGCACGTCGATGATGCTCACCGAGCCTTCGGGATCCGTCTGGTAGTCGTCGCTGGGCTCGCCTTCGTTGGCGACGAGCACGGTCTTGCCGTCGGGCGTGAAGGTGACCATGTCCGGCTGCGCGCCGACAGCGACATGGCCGAGCAGCTGCAGGTTGCTGGCGCGGTAGATCGCCATGCGGCCGTTGTCGGTCTTTACCGGCGCCTGGATGGCCACCGCCACCAGCCCCTTGTGCACGGCCACGGAATTGATTTCGGCACCGACCAGGATGGAGGTCGCGTCGACCTGCCCGACATGCACCGGGTTCGCCGGATCACTGAGGTCGAGCACGTCGACGGCACCGGCCAGCGCATTGACAACGAAGGCGCGGCGGCTGGCCGCGTCATAGGCGGGAATTTCTGCCGCGCTCTTGAGGAATTCGCCGGTGCTGTAGCGGCCGATGTGGCTCAGGCTGATGCTGGAGGGCGTGGCTTCGACGGCAGGGCTGTCGTTGTCGTCTTCGCTGCAGCCGTACAGGCCGGCCAGCAGCAGGGAGGAGCCCAGCAGGGCCCAGCGTGTCATCTTCATCAGGCGTTCCTCTTCGGATTGGCGTCGGACGCCGCAGCCTAGAGCGCGAAAATGACAGCACCGTGTGTGCCGGATGACAGTACGGCGACAGCCGCCTCGGCGCGCCGGCAAAAGAAAAGGGAATTACATATTTGACTCCCTGTCGCCCCCGCGAAGGCGGGGGCCCAGTG
>DAIRDY010000346.1:0-2195 GCA_036795935.1 Moraxellaceae bacterium
AATCCGCATTGCGCTCGGCCGTCGACCTCTACCTGCTGAAGGCGGAGAACCAGCAACTGCTGCGGAAGCTGCGCGAACAGCAGACGGAGCTGGAGCGCCAGCAAATAGAGTTGCGACGCCTGGAGCGGGAGCACCCGGGCATTACCCACGTGCGCCGCGATGCCGACGGCGCCGTGATTCTCGATGATGCCGGCGACTGAGACGCCGGCCTGCCGTCAGGCGCCGCCCGGAGTGCAGCCATGAGCGCTCGCGGAACCATACGCCAGGCTTACCTGCACCTGCTGTCCTTCGCGCTACTCGCGATGGGCATCATCAGTCTGGCCGGCTTCCTGCAGCTCACGCAGCCCGACCGCCACAACGTGGTGCTGCTGCCCGACAGCGCACTCACCGCCATCCTCATCGGCATTGCCTTCCTCGCCACGGCCCATGAGCGCCGGTGGCTGCGTCGCGCAGCCTGTGCCCTGGCCGTGGGCGTACTTGGCTACGGCATCCTGCACAACCTGCTGGCCGGCAGCGCCGACAACGGCCTGTCCCTGCTCAGCGGTTTCCTGCGCATGCGCACGCCGCTGGCCGTGCTGCTGTTGCTGGTGGTGCTCGGCATCGTGGCCGCCACCGGGCCGCGGCCGGCACGATGGCTGGCACTGCTGGTCGCGGCCCTGTGCACGGGCTATGGCCTGCTCGCCCAGCTGGCGATGTGGAACCCGGCGCTGTCGGTGTTCCCGGCCGGCTTCAAGCCAGCCTCGGCGCTGATTGCCAACCTCTTCCTGGTGCTGCTCGGCCTCGGTGTCGCGGCACTGGCCAGCGGACCGGTGAGTCGTGCCCAGACCCCGGATGCACTGACCATGGTGGCCGGAGCCTGCGGCGCAGTGCTGACCTGCAGCGCCTGGTACCTGGCCAGCGCGCAGTCGGCAGAGGCCATCAGCCGCGAAAGCTCGCTGCTGCGGCAGCGCACGGCCGCCGCCATCACACGCAGCTTCGACAACCGCAGCGCGATGCTGGCGCGGCTGCAGGAGCGCTGGTCCCGCAGCCAGGCGCCACAGCAGTTCGCGGGCTGGGAAACCGAGGCGCAAGCCTATGTACGCGACTACAGCGACATCGACATGCTGGCGCTGCTGGATGCGCAGCGGCAGCCACAGCGGCATACCGGACACCGCGGCACGCTGCCGCCGACACTGGCCAGCCTGCTCGCACGCGCCAGCGTGCAGCAGTTTCTGACGCAAGCCGGCCGGCAGCCGCATCCCTCGGTCAGTGCCGTGCAGGACATCGGCGGCCGCTCGCTGCAACTGCTGGCCACGCCGCTCGCGCTGGCCAGTGGCGAAACCTGGCTGATGCTCGCAGTGATCGACACCAGCGACCTGCTGTCGCCGCTGATGCAGCACAACCTGCGCGGCGTGTCGCTGGGCCTGCGCAGCGCCGACGTGCGCGACGTGTTCGGCAGACAGGACGGCGCGACCCCGCACCTTGTCACCGGCAGCACGGACATCGCGCTTGCCAACGGCCCGCGCTGGCAGCTGGTGTCCGGCATCGACACGCCACAGACCCTGCTCGGCCTCACCTACCTGCCGGCGCTGATCATGGCCGGCGGCCTGGCGCTGACCTTCCTGCTGATGCTCTGCCAGCACCTGGCCTGGCTGGCGATGGGCCGTGCCCGCGAGGAAAAGCGCGCGCGGCGCGCACTCGAACTCAGCCTCGGCACGCAGCGCCAGGTGCAGGAACTGAACCTGCGCATCATGGAGCTGTCGCAGGACATCCTGTGCACGCTGGACCGCAACGGCCGCATCCTCGACATCAGCCCCTCCTGCCAGAACATCTTCGGCCACTCGCAGCAGGTCTTGCGCGGCCAGCGGCTGATCGACCACATCCACCCGGAGGACCGGCAGGCCACGCTGGAACACTCGCGCCGCGTGGTCCGCGGCATGCCGGTGCGCGGCTTCCGCAGCCGCATCCTGCGGCAGGACGGACACAGCGCCGACATGCTCTGGTCCGCCGCATGGTCGGCCCACGACCAGCTGATGCTGGTCAGCGGCCATGACATCAGCGAGCTCATCCACGAGAAAGACATGTCGGCGGCCCAGCAGGACATCCTCGAGCAGATTGCCGGCGATGCGCCCCTCGCCAGCGCGCTGGCGGCCTGCTGTCGCCTGGCCGAGCGCCTGCTGCCCGGCGCGGCGCTGGAGGCCTGCCCGGCCGCCTTC
>DAIRDY010000347.1:0-2194 GCA_036795935.1 Moraxellaceae bacterium
GCCGCTGTAAGCCCGGCGTGCACGCCCCCACGCTGATCGGCCACCGGTCGTGGCAAAACGGCCACAATGTGTGGCAGTATGGCCACACATTGTGGCCAATGGAGCCGCCCATGACCCCCGCCCTGAATGCCCTGTTTGGCAACCGCTCGGCCGCGCAGGCGCTGCTGTTCCTGCAGAACTACGGCGAAGGCCATGCCCGCCGCATCGCCATCACCTTTGATGTGCCGCACATGGCCATCCAGCGCCAACTGCTGCGCCTGGAGGCAGAAGGCCTTCTGGTCAGCCGCATGGTGGGCAATGCCCGGGTGTTTGGCTGGAACCCGCGCAGCAGCACGGTCAAAAACCTGCGCACGTTTCTGGAAGCCGAGCTGGAAACCCTGCCCGAGGAGCTGACACAGCAATATTTCCGCGAGCGGCAGCGCCCGCGCCGTGCCGGCAAGGCACTTTGAGCGCGCCCCGATTCCCCCCGGCATTAGCAAAACCCTGAACACGGACGATCATGGACATCAACGCCAACACCACCGCTATCGAACTGGCCGCACTGGTCAGCCAGGCACTGGAAGCCGCCGGCATCACCGCCACGTTGTCAGGTGGCGGCGCTGTCAGCATCTACACCCATAACCAGTACCAATCGAACGATCTCGACTTCGTCACCCTGGAACGGCGTGACCGGCTTAGCGCGGCGCTGGCGCCGTACGGCTTCACGCTGGCCAGCGACCGGCGTCATTTCACGCACCCGGACACCACCTTCTTTCTGGAGTTTCCCGCGGCACCGCTCGAATTTGGCAGCCGCCGGGTGCAGTCCAGCGACATCCCGCGTCTGGACACGCCATGGGGACCGTTACGGGTCATTACGCCCACGCTCTGCGTGATGGACCGCCTGGCGGCGTACTGGCACTGGCAAGACCGCCAGTCCTGGGACCAGGCAGTGATGGTCGCCAGACACCAGGCCGTTGATTACGACGACTTGCTCGCCTATGCAAAAGACGAAGGCGCCAACCCCGACGACATCCGCAAGCTGCGCGAACAGGCGAGCCGCCAAGACCCGCCTCCACCAGCCGCCCTATGAACGGCCGCAAGGGCCCGCTGCCGGCGGTTCATCCGCACGCGATTTTGTGGGATGGTTGGGCACCGACCGCCTTCAGGCGGCACCGACACGGAAGCCCTGCATGTCCCGCCAGTACCCTGCTGTTGACCCCGACGGCCTGCTCGAATACTCGGTCGTGTTCACCGACCGCGCGCTCAACCACATGTCCAAAGCCTTCCAGCAGGTGATGCGCGACATTTCCGCCGGCCTGCGCCAGGCCTACAACGCCGACGCCGTCGCCGTGGTGCCGGGCGGCGGCAGCTTCGGCATGGAGGCCGTCGCGCGCCAGCTCGCCACCGGCCAGCGCTGCCTGGTGCTGCGCAACGGCTGGTTCAGCTACCGCTGGACCCAGATTTTCGAGATGGGCGGCATCCCCGCCGCCTGCACCGTGCTGAAAGCACGGCCCGACAGTGACGCGCCCGACGCCGCCTGGTCGCCGGCCCCCATCGCTGACGTGGTCGCCACCATCCACGCCGAGAAACCCGCGCTGGTGTTCGCACCGCATGTGGAAACCGCCTCCGGCATGGTGCTGCCCGACGACTACCTGCGCGCCGTCAGCGATGCCGTGCACGCGCACGGCGGCCTGTTCGTGCTCGACTGCGTCGCCTCCGGCGCACTGTGGGTGGACATGAAGGCCTGCGGCATCGACGTGCTGATCAGCGCGCCGCAAAAAGGCTGGAGCGCCTCGCCCTGCGCCGCGCTCATCCTGCTGAGCACCGCCGCCCGCGCCCGCGTGGAGGCCACCACCAGCACCAGCTTCGCCGCCGACCTGAAGAAATGGCTGCAGATCATGCAGGCCTATGAAAACGGCGGCCACATGTACCACGCCACCATGCCCACCGACGCCCTCGCCCGCTTCCGCGACGCCATGCAGGCCACCGCTGCCGCCGGCTTCGAGACGCTGCGCGCGCAGCAGTGGGAGCTGGGCGGCCGCGTGCGCGCCCTGTTCGCCGCGCACGGCCTGAAAAGCGTCGCCGCCGACGGCTTTGCCGCGCCCGGCGTAGTGGTGTGCCACACCACCGACGACGGCCTGCACAACGCCAGCAAGTTCATCGCCCAGGGCCTGCAGACCGCCGCCGGCGTACCGCTGATGTGCGACGAGCCGGC
>DAIRDY010000348.1:0-2186 GCA_036795935.1 Moraxellaceae bacterium
GGCATATTTCCATGATTTTTTGGCGTGATGATGGAGGGGGCGGGGTATTTCCGGGGGTTATCGCCGGGGCACGGGCCGATTGCCCGGGTCGTTGGCGTGACTTTGTGGGCAATTTTGTGGGCCTCACGCCTGCCTGGGCGGGATTTATCGGCGCTGGCGCGCCGATGGCCGACCCGGGGCGGACGTGCTGGTGGCCGCGCTCACTGCCGCTGCTGCAGGGCGCGCAGCGGGGCGGACAGGCGCTCCGGGCGGCAGGGCGCCATGTCGCGGTACTGCGCGATGATGGCGGGCAGCTCGGCGTCCAGGTCGCCGCTGGGCGTCAGCGTGTGCAGGATCACCAGCTCGCGGCGGGCATAGTCGAAGCCAGCGCAGATGATGGGTACGCCGGCCTCGCGCGCCATCCAGTAAAAGCCGCTTTTCCAGCTGTCGGCCGCGTGCCGGGTGCCTTCCGGGGCCATGGCCAGCAGCAGCTGTTCCTTCTCGCGGAACTTGCCGGCGGAGAAGGCCACCAGATTGTGTGAGTCCTCGCGGTTCACCGGCAGCGCGCCGAACCAGCGCATCAGTCCCGCCACCGGCCAGCGGAAGGCGGTGTGCTTCACGAAGAACGACAGCCGCAGGCCGAGCGCGAGCAGCGCCGCGACCACCACCACGCCGTCGTAGTTCGAGGTGTGCGGGGCGATGATGACCACGGCCTTCGGCGTGTCCGGGAACTGCCCGCGCACGCGCCAGCCGATCAGGCGCAGCAGGAGCAGGCCGAGGCCGCGGCTGAACGTGTTGCCGCGCCGGGGAACCTGCGGACCGAACTCAATAAGGCGGGGGTGGGTCATGACGGTGGCGTGCATCCGGGGCGGGGCAGTCATTCTAGCAGCCGCCTGCGCGGGCCCGGCCGTGGACGGTTTCACGAAAGCCACAACCGGCGCGGCCGCAGGGGCTGTCCGGCGCGGGGGCACGCGGTATAGTCGGGCGCATTGCTCCGGGGCCACTCCAACATGAACAAGCCCGTTTCCAAGGCGCCGTTTTCCTTCCGTGTCGACCTGCGCTGGTGTCTCGACGAACTGCTCAAGGACGGCCGCATCGGCCAGCGCGACGCCAACCTCATTTCCACCACGCCGCGTTCGCGCGAGCAGATTGCCTGGCATCCGCTGCAGGTGATTGCGGGCTTCGAGTGCGAAGACCCGAAGAAGGCCGGCGCCAAGCTCGACATCGAGGCACTGGTCGAGTGGCTGGCCGGCCGCGCCGGGCAGCCGGTCTTTCACATCGACCCGATCAAGATCCGCGCCGGCGATGTCACGCATGTGATGTCCTATGCCTTTGCCGAGCGCCACGGCATCCTCGCCGTGGAAGTGAGCAAGGAAGACGTCACCATCGCCTCGGCCCAGCCCTTCCACAACGAGTGGGAGGCCAACCTCCAGCAGAGCCTGGGCGGGCGCCAGATCCGCCGCGTGCTGGCCAGCCCGGCCGACATCCACCGCTACACCATCGAGTTCTACCGGCTGGCGCGCGCCATCGAGGGCGCCAATGCCAGCGACGCCACCAGCAAGCAGTACATCAACAACTTCGAGCAGCTGCTGGAGCTCGGCAACCTCACCTCGCCCGACGCCAACGACCAGCACATCGTCAGCATCGTCGACTGGCTGCTGCAGTACGCCTTTGACCAGCGCGCCTCCGACATCCACCTTGAGCCGCGGCGCGAGATCGGCCGCGTGCGCTTCCGCATCGACGGCGTGCTGCACAACATCTACGAATTCCCGCACCTGATCATGAATGCGGTGGTCTCGCGCATCAAAATCCTTGGCCGCATGAACGTGGCCGAGAAGCGCAAGCCGCAGGACGGCCGCCTGAAAACCCGCAATACCAAGGGCCAGGAGACCGAGCTGCGCCTGTCCACGCTGCCCACCGCCTTTGGTGAAAAGCTGGTGATGCGCATCTTCGATCCGGACGTGCTGGTGCGCGGTTTCAAGGAACTGGGCCTGGTCGGCGACGACTACGAGAAGTGGCAGAAGATGGTGGTCGAGCCCAACGGCATCATCCTCGTCACCGGCCCTACCGGTTCCGGCAAGACCACCACGCTGTATTCCACGCTGAAGCAGCTGGCCACCGACGAGGTGAACGTCTGCACCATCGAAGACCCCATTGAAATGATCGAGGGCTCCTTCAACCAGATGCAGGTGCAGCACAACATCGAG
>DAIRDY010000349.1:0-2167 GCA_036795935.1 Moraxellaceae bacterium
GCTACTTCTTTTCCAGCAGGCCCCTGAGCCCGGCAAAGGGGGTGTGCGTGGCCGGTGCCGGCTCGTCCTCGCGTGTCGGCCCGTAGCGCACCAGTTCGCTGTACTTGCTGTGCTCGTAATCGTGGCAATAGAGGCAGAGCAGCTCCCAGTTGCTGCCGTCGGGGGGATTGTTGTCGTGGTTGTGGTCCTTGTGGTGCACCGTGAGCTCGCGCAACTTCGAGTACACGAACTCGCGGCCGCAACGCGCGCACACCCACGGGTACATCTTGAGCGCGCGGTCGCGGTAGCCCTGCTCCTGGCGCGCATAGCGGCTGGCGCCGCCCGACTTGTCTGTGCCCATGGTGCCGGCCCCTCCACTGCTGGAACACGCGAGGACGTCGCGGCCTGCCCGGACCTCCCGGACGCGGCGGCGCTGCCCTGCCCTTTTACCGACGATAATTCCCGCCGCCCTGCCGCGCCATCGTCCCGACGGCAACGGCCGCGCCCTGCCACCGGGGCGCGCAAGGGCGGCAGGCCGGGGGCACGGCCGTTGGCGCACAACTAGCGCAGAACAGGGGCGAATGCCGCCCGCCACCTGGCCCGGGCAGGCCACGCCGGCACACCTCCGCGCCGATCCGACCGTTCATCGCCCGCCCGAGCGATGAAACTGCCGCACCGGCCTACGGCCACTGCACAGCGCCACCCATGCACCCATCACCTTGTTTCGCATCACTATTTGCATGAAACACGGCCCCCGGGGCAGGCCCCCGCGGCACAGATGCCCCGGCCGCCGGGCAAAGATTGCTTGACTTGCCGTCAAGGACTGTCACTATGGCGCGGCATGCCACACAGGCAGAAATGATTCTTGTCAGTCCTCGCTCTACGCCAGTACTCCAGTTCTTAATTTCACCTGTCAGTTTTCATGCATTCTCTTTTTTTCAAAGGTGTTTAAAGAAATGGCTACTGGTACCGTCAAGTGGTTCAACGATGCAAAGGGTTTCGGCTTCATTACTCAGGACGCAGGTGGCGAAGATCTGTTCGCTCACTTCTCCGAGATCAAGGCTGACGGCTTCCGCTCGCTGACCGAAGGCCAGAAGGTTTCCTTCGATGTGACCCAGGGTCAGAAGGGCAAGCAGGCGTCGAACATTCGCCCCGCTTAAGTCTTCTGATGCAATGAAAAAGCCCGGCATGCCGGGCTTTTTCATGCCTGCAAGAAACGCAGGCCGCCTGTTGTTGTGCCTTCAGACCACGCAACCGCCGTCCCCGCGCACCGCCGGGACATCCGTTGGTCGCAGGCAGCCCCCAGCAACGTCAAGACCCCGCCCTTCCGGCACGCACGGCTGCGGGCCGCCTCGCGTTAGTCCGTCACCCGGCGACGGCCCGCCTTCACCTCGGAACGCTCCGACTTCGCCTGCAGGCGACGCTGCTTCGACGCCCGCGTCGGCCGCGTGGGCCGCCGCGTCTTCGGCACATGCGCCGCTTCCTGCACCAGCGCCTCCAGCCGCGCGATGGCCTCCAGACGGTTCTCTTCCTGGCTGCGCGAGGTCTGCGCCTTGATGACAATCACGCCGTCGCGGCTGGCACGCGAGCCCGCCAGCGCCAGCAGGCGCTCCTTCACCGCCTCCGGCAGCGACGAGGCCGGCACGTTGAAGCGCAACTGCACGGCGCTCGACACCTTGTTGACGTTCTGGCCGCCCGGCCCCTGCGCGCGGATGGCGACAAACTCGATCTCGTCCGGCGAAAGCGTGAGGCTCATGCGAAAGTCCGTCGCAGGCAGATGACGTCGCGGGTGCACTCAGGCATCGCGCAACGGTGAGAGGAAGCGGTGCTGATGGTCCGGCGCCGGCAGCACGCAGGCCTCGTATTTGCCGAACCAGCGGTAACGGTTGCGCGCGATGCGGTCATAGCCGAAGTCGCGCAGGAGGCGCGGCAGCAGCCAGGCCACGGCGCCCAGCCGCCACGGCAAGGGCAGGCGCGCCAGCACGCGGATCACCGCCGCCGAACGCAGGTACACGCGGTTGCCGTCCACCAGCACCAGCGTGTCGAAGGTATCCAGCGGCAGCCCGCACCAAGCGAGGATGGCCTGCCCTTCCGGCGACTGCACGCTGGCCAGCCGAAAGCGCTGCGCGCGGTCGTGCCGCATCAGGAAGCGCGCCCAGCCATGACAGAGCACGCAGACCGCGTCGAA
>DAIRDY010000350.1:0-2138 GCA_036795935.1 Moraxellaceae bacterium
TGCCTACCTTGATGCTCATGTCGTTCTCCATTCCAGATTCGGTTGCCGGGTGTATTCCGGCGCGGACTTGCCCTTGTGCCAACCCTGTGAGGTAGCCGCACGAGGGCGCATTCCCCAGCGCCATGTGCGGATAAATCCGCACCTACGGGGCGTGCACTCTTGCTAGTTGTCAAAAAGATGTGTCGTCATCATGAAGCTCCGGTGGCGGCATCCGGCAGCACGATGACCGGCGCAAAGCCGCCACCTTCGGTGCGGAAATTGGTGGTCTGGCCGGCATAGAGCCGGGCCGCGAGCAACTGCACGCGGCCGCGATAGG
The DNA here is from genome assembly GCA_036795935.1 of Moraxellaceae bacterium. Taxonomy (GTDB): domain Bacteria; phylum Pseudomonadota; class Gammaproteobacteria; order Pseudomonadales; family Moraxellaceae; genus UBA2031. The sequence goes on from DAIRDY010000350.1 coordinate 317, forward strand.
CATAGGCGCGGATGTCGTACTTGAGCGCGCCCTCGGCACCGACGCGGCGCGTGGCCGGCGGCACCAGCGCCTGCGCCACGAAGCCGCCGCCAGAAATTTCGGTCCACACTTTTTTCGTGAGCTTGTCGCCGCGGTAGGCCGCCTTGCCGGCATAGCCTGCAAACGGCTTGAAGAAGAAATCGCGGCGCGCCGCCCAGAGCGCATCGGCGTTCGCCGGCGTCACTTCCTGCGTCGGCGGCACCACGGCCGCCAGCACCGCGCGCGCGTCCGCCGCCAGTCCCCAGCCGGCAAGCCGCGCGTCATCGCCGAGCGTGACCAGATGGCGCTTGTCGGCCACCAGCGCATGCACGCGCGGATGCGGCGTCAGCACCACGTCACCGGCCTCATGGGCGGCGCGCAGGGCGGCATGCCGGGGCTCGTCCAGCGCGAAGTCGGTCAGGCGGTTGTAGACGAGGTCGATGGCGTCATCGCCGCACCAGAGACGGCCGTCGTGATGGCGCAGCGCGGCGGCATCGACGACATGGCTGTCGTAGCCGGCCTGCCGGAAAAGTTCGCGGAACAGCATGAATTCCGGCGCGAGGTATTGCGTCTCGGGGGCATCGTCGACGATGGCAATGCGGCGCAACGGCGCCTCGCCGCGCTGCGCCACCCACTCGGCGCGGAACATCGCGAGGAAGTCCTGCTCCGGCGCCAGCGCAGTGCCAAGACGCGGCCACTCGCCGCAACAAGGATCGTGGGCACGCGCGAGCACGGCATTGAGCAGGGCGCCGCCGGCATTCGTGTTGATTTCGATCAGGCGCGGCCCGGCGTCGGCCAGATGGAAGTCGTAGCCCATGAACACGCCCGCCGGCCCGTGATCGCGGCGGGCAATGGCCGGCGCGCGGGCCAGCGCATGGTCCTGCCAGCCCGGCAGCGCCACCGCCTGTTCAATGGCAGCCACGGCCCGGTTGATTTGCCCGGCCACCGCCGCCGGCAGGAACACCGGCGTCGCGGCAAACAGGTGCGGCCGCGTCTCGGCCAGCCACGCCCCCAGGCCGGGTTCGCCGGCACCGGCCTCCAGCGCCGCCCTGAGCCGCTCCGGACGCAGCGTGGCGCAGGCGCAGTCGCGATTCAGGCGCAGGGCCGGCTCGGCCGGGTTCACGGGCAGCATGACGCGCTCTCCACGCCGCAGGGCTGGCCGCCGCAGCAGTTGTCGGTCAGGAAGCCGAGCAGCTCACCAATGGCGGCAAAGTCCGGGGCGTAATGGATGAAGCGCCCCTCCTGCCGTGCCAGCAGCAGGCCGGCCTGGGTCAGCTCCTTGAGGTGGAAGGACAGCGTGGCCGGCGCGAGCGCCAGCTCCGCGCCCAGCGCCCCCGGCGTCAGGCCTTCCGGCCCGGCCTGGACCAGGCGGCGGAACAGCGCGAGGCGGGTGTCGTGGGCCAGTGCGGCAAGACGGATGACAGCGGCTTTATTTTCCATATTTCCAATAATGTCGAAATGAATGGCCGGCAGCAACCCCGATCGCCCCCACCGACTACCTACTGGTTCACGACCAGCCGGCCGATCTGGTCCCAGGCCGCGCAGTCGCCGGCGCCACGCGCCCGCGTGTCACGAACGATGCGCTCGGCCTCGGCCACCACGGCGCGGCCGCGGCTGTCATCGGGCGGGATCGGCGTCGCGCGCATGGTGCGCAGCATGGACTCGACCATCTGCCGGCACTGCGCCTCGGATGGCATGGCCGTGTCAGCCTGCACCGGCAGAGCGCCCAGCAGCAGCAACGGCAACAGGCAGCGCGGGACATTCATGGCAATTCACCGAACGGGAGCGGACAGCGCAAGCCTTG
>DAIRDY010000351.1:0-2125 GCA_036795935.1 Moraxellaceae bacterium
GTGCGCGTTGCTGGCGCCGTGTGCAGATGAATCTGCACCTACATGTCGGCATGGCTATCTTTGTTGCCGTCATCGCGCCTCAAGCGGGGGCGGTACGCGGTGCTCGCGGTACAGGCGCAGCACCCACTGGCCGGCGGCGGTCGCGCGCAGGCGCTGGCGTTCGCCACCGTCGGTGGCCGGCACCTTGTCGTCGCCCCAGGGGCTTTCCGGCGGACCCACCAGCGGGCCCAGCATGGCGGCGGCGGTGAGGTCGGCCAGCGTGAACCGGTCGCCGACGAGATAAGCCGCGGGATTGCCGTCGAGCCGGGCATCGAGGTCCGCGAGCGCGTCCAGCACGGCTTGCCACGAGGCGGCGACAGGCGCGGGCCACACATCGAAGGTGCGCCGGATCATCTGTCGCAAGAGCGGCGTGGCGAGCTGGCCGAGGCGGTGGCGCGCGGGGTCGTAATGGCGGAAGAACAGTGCCGCCACGGCCGGGCTGTCCACCGCCAGGCTCCAGACGCAGCGGCGTACATGCTCGCCCAGCGTGTCGAAGGCTTCTTCCTGTGTCAGCACGGCATGGCGCTGTGCGCGGTCGGCGGGCAGCAGCGGGCGTTCGGGGTAACAGGCATCGAGATAGAGAGCGATGCGAGTGGAGTCGCCGATGTGTTCGCTGCCGTCGCGGAGCACGGGCAGGCGGCGCTGGCCGGCCAGTCGCCAGGCCGTGAGCATGTGCGGCCCCGGCAGCAGGTTGACCGGCTGCCAGGGCAGGCCTTTCCAGTCCAGGTTCCAGCGCGTTTTCTCGCAGTAGAGCGAGAGCGGGAACTGGTAGAGCAGGCGCCGGGTCACGGCCTCACCAGAGCCGGGTGTCGGTGCGGATGTGCACGATGCGCAGGCCTTCGGCGCGTGGCGCCAGCAGCACGCGCACCTCGCTGTCCTGCCCGGAATCCTGGCCCTGCAACTGCCGCGTTTCCTGGTGCGTGAACGTGGCCTGCCACTGGCCGTCTTCGTTTTGTTCCCACGCAACGCGGCCGAAGCGGTGGCGATCCTGGCGGCTGAATTTCCACAGCGCGCGCAACTGCTGCACATAGTTGGCGGCGTCCAGCGTGAACTGCTTGGGCGGGCTGGCATCCAGCCAGCGCACGCTGACCCGGGTGCCGGGCGCGAGCAGCGCGGCGATGGTGTCGGCGTCCTTGCGATTCAGCGCCTCGGCATAGCGTGCCAGCAGGCGTTCGCCGTCGGCCGGTGTGGCGGCGAGGGCAAAGGGTGAAAGCACCAGCAGGACGAAGAACAGGGACAGGGCGCGCATGGCTTACTCCAGGGCGTCGCTGCATTCGGCGGCAGCGGGCTCGGCGCGACAGCGCACGCGCTTCATCAGCCGCATCATGCGCGCATCGTAAATGCCGTCGGCGGTCATGCTGACGCGCGCCTGGCGCATCATCTCGCGGTATTTCGGCAGCTCGCCGTCCGGTGGCGGGAAAAAGAAATAGATGTCGGCCTCGGCGGCACGGATGGCCTCGAGCAGCGCCGGATAGCGCGCCGGAAAATGGGCGCGCGCCTGCGCGGCAAAGCCCGCAGGAAAGCGCTCGTGGTGTATCAGCAGCTGCAGCGTGAGCTGGGCCACCGGCATGCGGATGACGGCGCCCTTGCTGCCGATGCCGCGGTACAGCTCCAGCGGCAGGAAGGCCATGGCGGGGGCGGCGGTGACATCGACCTGGCCGTTGTTGAACAGACCGGCGAAGGTGCTGACATCGGCCGCCACGGCCTGGGCGCCGATGCGGCTGGCCATGCGCAGCTGCGCGGCGTCATGGTCGAGCACGGCCATCTTGCGGCCGGCCATTTTTTCCACGCCGTCGATGCGCCGGTCGCGCAGGAACAGGTAGGCCGCGCCCATGGGCAGCACGCCGGCCACTTCATACGGACCGCTCACCAGCAGTGCGGCGGCATCCGGCCGGGCCAGCGTGTGCAGCAGCTGTTGCAGCGTGGTGTAGTCGGGCAGGCCGCCGATGGAGTCGATGCTGCCGCTGAAGCGGTTGAAGGCGCGGGCGCGCATGCCGCTGACCAGCACCGCGTCGCACTGGCCGGCCTTGAAATCCTCGCTGGCAATGCGCTCGTCGACATAGGCGCGCGGCGTCAGCGTCACGCC
>DAIRDY010000352.1:0-2104 GCA_036795935.1 Moraxellaceae bacterium
GCGCCGAGAGCGCCAGCGCGTTGCGGCGCGCCTGCGGCAGGCCGAGGATGGCCGGACTGTTGATGGGCACGCCGCGCTCGAAGCTCATGCAGAGCAGGTGGGCGGTGCAGTATTCCGGATACACGCGGGGCACGATGTAGCGGGCATCGTTCTTCAGGTAGGAATGGAAGAGGCGGGTGGTTTCCATTTCCTGCGGATAATTCACCTCGCGATGCATCATGTGGCGGACTTCGTCCAGCCATTCCTCGAACTCGGCGGTGATCGGCACCACCTTGGTCAGGCGCAGCATCTGCGTGACCAGGTTGAGGTCGGCGTCGATGGCCTGGGCCACGCCCGGGTACTGCACCTTGAGCACGAGCTCCGCGCCGTCGCTCTTGCGGCGGGCGCGGTGCACCTGTGCCAGCGAGGCAGCCCCCAGGGGCTCCGGGTCGATCACGAGTTCGGCAAAGCGCGCCTCGCCCAGCTGCTCGCGGATCACCGCCTCCATCGTGCTCCAGGCCAGCGCCGTGGTGTCGTCGTTCAGCTGGTGCAGCGCGCGGGTGATTTCCTCGGGCAGGAAGTGTTCGCCATAGAGCGCCATCATCTGCCCGATCTTGACCACCGATCCCTTCAGCTTGCCGAGTTCGCGCACCAGGTACTGAGCCTGCTCGGCCAGTGCGCGGCGGCGCTTTTCCTCGCGCTCGGCGGGGCTGGCGAACATCGAGCCGGCGGCACCGCCGGCGAGGCGGGCGCCGGCAATGAAGCCGGCCTTGGCAAGGGAGAAGCGGCGTTCGAAGGCGCCCGTCTTCAGGCGCTTCATCTGGTGCGGGTGGTCGGTCATCAGGCGATCCGGCGGGGCAGGGAGGCGGCCATTCTACCCGAAGGGACTGCAAATGCCTTGGCCGGATGGTGCCGCCTGCCATGGCCAGAGGTACTGCCCGACCGGCAGCGAGCGGGTATCATCGCGCCCTCACTGTGACTGACGGATGTCTGTGATGGCCCGACCGCTGCCTGATCCCATGGATTTCACCCCGCCGCCGCTGGCGCGCCTGCAACGTTCGTTGTGGCTGCAGCGCCAGTGGTTCGATCCGCAGTTCTTCGGGCTTGAGCACCTGGACCCGGCGCGGCCGGCGCTCTATGTCGGCAACCACACCATTTATGGCGTGCTCGACGGCCCGCTGATGGTGCTGGGCGTGTATGAAAAGACCGGCATCTATTTCCGCTCGCTGGGCGACCATTTCCATTTCGTGGTGCCGGGCTGGCGCGAAATGCTGCTGCAGGGCGGCGCCGTGCACGGCACGCCTGAGGTCTGCAGCAAGCTGATGAACCATGGCCAGCACATCATCGTCTACCCCGGCGGTGCGCGCGAAGTGATGAAGAACGAGGGCGAGCAGTACCGGCTGGTGTGGAAGCGCCGCACCGGGTTTGCGCGCATGGCCATGCAGCACGGCTACGACATCATTCCCTTTGCCGCGTTGGGTGCCGATGACGCTTACCGCATCCGCTACGACAGCCAGCGTTTCCGTGAATCCCTCCTTGGCAAGATGGCGGCAAGGACCGGTGTGATGGAGCGCCTGTTCCGTGGCGGTGACACGCTGGGGCCGCTGGTCAGCGGAGTGGCGGGCACACCGATTCCGCGTCCGGAGAAGATGTACTTCATGTTCGGCGAGCGCATTCCGACGGCGCATCTGCAGGCGGCGTTCCACAATCCGGAGGCACAGTGGCAGGTGCGGCGGGAGGTGGAGGCGGCCATTTACCGGCAGCTGGACGGGCTGCGTGACATTCGTGCCAAGGATACGGACTGGCCGTGGTGGCGGCGCAAGCTGATTGCCCGCGTGGGGCAAGTCTGAGCGGGTGCTGGCGCTGGCGTGCGGCGAGTTTGAGGGCCTTGGCTCTCCCGCTGTGCTCTGTGGGGTTTGGTTTTTCGCTGCGCTCTGTTTTCTGACGTTGTTTATTTGATAGGCCTGCGTCCTCTGGCCGGACGGGCCCCAGAGGGGCGGTGCGCGCCGCCCCTCTGGACACCCGCGCGCCCCGCGACATGTCTGCCCCGCCTGCGGCGGGGTTCCCTCTCTGCGCGGCGCCGGCTGATCGGGTCGGCGAGATTCGACATCCTGTCTCACCTCGC
>DAIRDY010000353.1:0-2070 GCA_036795935.1 Moraxellaceae bacterium
CCGTCATCCTGGGCTTTCTCGCCGGCCTCTGGCTGGCACCCACCATCGAGGCCTACCTGCCCGGCATCTTCAGCCTGCTGTTGCTGACACCCATCGGCATCCTGCTGTCGGGCCTGCTCTGGATGCGCCTGCCGCGTGAAAAGCGCGCCTTCGCCGACGGCTGGACGCCGGTGCTGCTGATCCTGCCCATCCTGTTCACCGGCTGGCTGTCGTTCACGCTGTCGCAGCCCATCGAGCTGTTCTTCTTCGGTGGCGACATCCGGCTCTGGCTGCGCGACGAAATGGGTGTGACCTTCGACCAGCGCAACGCGCTCATCGTTGGCCTGGCCATGGGGTTTGCCGTCATTCCCAACATTTATGCGATTGCCGAGGACGCCCTGTTCGCCGTGCCCCGCCACCTCACCAACGGCTCGCTGGCGCTGGGCGCCACGCCCTGGCAGACGCTGGTGCGCGTGGTGCTGCCGACGGCATCGCCCGGCATTTTCTCGGCGCTGATGATCGGCCTCGGCCGCGCCGTCGGCGAAACCATGATCGTGCTGATGGCCACCGGCAACACCGCCGTCATGGAATGGAACATCTTTGAAGGCCTGCGCACGCTGTCCGCCAACGTGGCCGTGGAGATGGGCGAGGCCGAAGTCGGCTCCACCCACTTCCGCGTGCTCTTCCTGTCGGCGCTGGTGCTGTTCGTGCTCACCTTCATGCTGAACACGGCCGCGGAAATTGTGCGCAACCGGCTGCGCAAGAAATACGGCTCGCTTTAATCCCGGATTTGTAGGTGCGGATGAGTCCGCACAAATGATGATGCTGTGTGCGAAGACGTTCGCACCTACAAGGAAAAGACGATGAAACTGCGCGAATACTTCAAGACGGGTGATGCCTGGGTCTGGCTGAATGCCGGTACCGTGGCCATCGCCATCATCATGGTCATCGGCGTGCTCGGCCTGATTGCCGTGCGCGGCATGGGGCACTTCTGGCCGGCCGACGTGATGCAGGCCAGCTATACCGACTACGACGGCAACCAGAGTGTTCTGCTCGGCGAGCGCGTGGACGAGCGCATCGACACTGCCGTGCGCATGCGCGAATCGGGCGTCAACGTGCCGGCCGGCAAGGAAACCGTCACCCGCCAGCTCTACAAGGTCGGCAACCGCGACATCACCGGCGCCGATTTCCGCTGGGTGTTCGCCGACGGCCTGAGCAACATCGAATACCCCGACGACATCGTGGTGCTGGAGCGCTACGAGTGGGGCAACTTCTACGGACGCCTGGTCAGCGTGAAGGAAGGCGGCAGCGTCATCGCCAGCGGCAATGACAAGGCCTGGCAGGAGCTGCAGGCCCGTCTCGAGCGCAGCAACGGCATTCATGCCGACATTGCCGACATCGAGAAAGGCGAGATCGGCCGCATCAATTTCGCGCTGGAAAAGCTGCGTCTGGAAGAGCGCCGGCTGGAGCTGCAGGGCAAGCTCACGCCGGCCGAAAAAGCCCGCATCGAGGCGGCACGCGAGGCGCAGAACGCCGCCTATGCCAAGGTGGCCGAGCGTCTGGACGCACTCAATGCCGACATGGCCCGCGACAGCGCCGTGTTCCGCGCCCCGGATGGCAGCGAACACGAAATGCCGCTGATGAAGGTGGTTGCCGCCACCCAGCCAAATGCGATGAACGTGTTCGGCAAGCTCGGCACCTACTTCCACAACCTCGGCAACTTCCTGCTCGACGACCCGCGCGAGGCCAATACCGAAGGCGGCGTGTTCCCGGCCATCTTCGGCACCGTGCTGATGGTGCTGATCATGACCATCATGGTCACGCCGCTGGGCGTGGTGGCGGCCATCTATCTGCGCGAATACGCCGGCCAGGGCGCGGTCACGCAGACGGTGCGCATTGCGGTGAACAACCTCGCCGGCGTGCCCTCCATTGTTTACGGCGTGTTCGGCCTCGGTTTCTTTGTCTACTTCCTGGGTGGCAACCTCGACCGCCTGTTTTACCCCGAGGCTGCGCCGGCGCCGGTGTTCGGCACGCCCGGCCTGATGTGGGCCTCGATCACGCTGGCGCTGCTCACGCTGCCGGTGGTGATCG
>DAIRDY010000354.1:0-2044 GCA_036795935.1 Moraxellaceae bacterium
AGTGTCGGGAGGGCATATGGTTCGGGAAGGAGAGAGCATTCGACGTCTGGTCGAACTGGTTCTCGAGTTGGGTAGTGAGGAGGACCGCCGAGCCCGCAAGGGGGCTGGGCGCTCGTTTGCGCGCACTGAAATCCTTCTTCATGCGATGTCAGTATTCAATCAGCAAGGACTGGAGGAGACATCCGTCCAGGATCTGCTGAATGCGGCCAACATTTCCCGTCGCACCTTCTACAAGTATTTTTCCGGCAAGATTGACGTGCTGGAGAACATCTACATCCTCGCTTCGCGAGTGATGATTGCGCGCTTCGAGTCGGAGCTGCCGCGTCTGGTGGCACGCGATCAGTTAGTAGCGGGCTTTCTTGCCATTTATTTCGATTATCAGCTGAGTGTCGGCCGCATTGTCGGCCTGATGATGGAAGAGGCGCTGCGTAGTGCGTCGCCACTGGCCGCTCATCGGCGCCTGATGCTGGACAAGGTTGCAGCGTTGCTGCAGCGCGAATTTGCGCGCCTTGGCATGCCGGCGGCGTCCTACTGGCAACTGATGGGCTTGCTGTGGGCGCTGGAGGGCGCATCACTGCAGTTGCTCTCCGGCCGGTCACTGTCCGCCGCGGACATGGAGGCCTGCCGTCGTGGCATGCAGGAGTTGTGGGAGCGGGCCCTGCCTTGAGCCGGTCCGCAATTATCGTTGATACGACGGTCAAGTTCATGACGACATCCGATGGCGGCCAGGTGCCGGAAAGCAAGATTGAACATGTGATTGGTGAGCGCTTCATCATTTGCCGCATGAAGAGCGGCGACATGCGTATTGTCAGGCTGCAGATCGGCCTGCCGATGCCGCTCGATGAGGGGCAGAGTTGGGAATGTGAGGTGGCACTGGCCGGGCTTTATCCGGGCATGCCCAAGGTGCCCGGTGTGGATTCGCTGCAGTGTATCAATCTGGCGATCGGGCTGATCCGCCAGGCGCTGGAGCGCTTCATGGAAAGTGGTGGCCAGATTTACTGGCGTGATGGCTCCGGCCCGCTGGGCGTCATGGACCTGTTTTCATGACGACGCCCGTGTTGCGGCCTGGCATCTATCGTCATTACAAGGGGCCTGAGTATCGTGTGCACCAGTTGGCGCGCCACTCGGAAACCGAAGAGTGGATGGTCGTCTACCAGACCTGTTATGGCGCCCGGGACTGGTGGGTGAGGCCGCTGGCGATGTTCACCGAGTCCGTCGTGATTGAGGGGCGGTCGGTGCCGCGCTTCGAGTTCGTGCGTGAAGACTGAAGACGGGGAGATTCCTATGCGCATTTTGCACACCATGCTGCGCGTGGCCGATCTGGAGCGCTCGCTGGCGTTCTACTGCGATGTGCTGGACATGCGGCTGCTGCGGCGCCGTGACTACCCGGAGGGGCGCTTTACGCTGGCGTTTGTCGGCTATCAGGATGAGGCCGAGGGCGCGGTACTGGAGCTGACCTGGAACTGGGACACGGATCGGTATGAACTCGGTACCGCGTATGGCCACATTGCAATTGAGGTGGCCGATGCAGCGGCGGCCTGTGCCCGCGTAGAGGCCCGTGGCGGACGAGTGACGCGTCCGGCCGGGCCGATGAAGCACGGCAGTACGGTGATTGCCTTTATTGAGGATCCGGACGGCTACAAGATCGAGTTCATCGAGCGCCGCCCTCAGGGCTGAGTGCTCAGTCGACGAGTCGCATGGACAGGTCGATGGCTTGGATGTCCTTGGTCAGCATGCCCATGGAGACATAGTCGACACCGGTTTCTGCCACTGCGCGCAGGTTGCTGGCGGTGATGCCACCGGAGGCCTCAAGGCGTGCCCGCCTTTGGGTGAATCGCACGGCCTGGCGCATGGCCTCAAGGTCGAAATTGTCGAGCATGATGATGTCGGCGCCGGCGGCCAGTGCTTGCTCCAGCTCCCCCTGATTTTCTACTTCCACTTCGACCGGTTTGCCCGGCGCCAGTGCGCGTGCCTGGCTGATGGCGGCGCCGATACTGCCGGCGGCCATGATGTGGTTTTCCTTGATCAGGAAAGCATCGTAGAG
>DAIRDY010000355.1:0-2028 GCA_036795935.1 Moraxellaceae bacterium
CTGAGTGCTTTGGTCAGGCGCTTTGAGCGCTTGCGTCAGGGCGCCGGGCGGCGGCGCATGGCCATAATCCGGACAGCCCTGCCCGAGCGACACTGCCGCGAGCCCCCCGATGCCTCACCCGTTTTTCCGCACTGCCGCCGGCCACCGCCTGGCCCTGACCGTTGACGGCCCGGCCGATGCCCCGCCGCTCATCCTGCTGCATGGCGGCGGCCAGACCCGCCATGCCTGGCAGAAGAGCGTTGCGGCACTGGCCACCGCCGGCTGGCACGCCACCGCCGCCGACCTGCGCGGCCATGGCGACAGCGACTGGCCGGGGGCCTACCGCGTGCAGGATTTCGCCGACGACGTGCGCGAGCTGGCACAGGCCTGTGGCCGGCCGCCGGTACTGGTGGGCGCCTCGCTGGGCGGCCTGTCGTCGCTGCTGGCGAATGCGGGGGATGCCGGCGAGGTGTCGCGCGCCCTGGTGCTGGTGGACATTGCACCGCGGCTGAACGCCGCCGGCGTCGACCGCATCCTGGGCTTCATGGCCGCGCATGCCGACGGCTTTGCCTCGCTGGATGAGGCCGCCCGTGCGGTCGCCGCCTACCAGCCGCAGCGCACGCAGAAAAGCGACCCGTCCGGCCTGCGCAAGAACCTGCGCCAGCGCGAGGACGGGCGCTGGTACTGGCACTGGGACCCGGCCATGCTGGCCGCCTTCCAGCGCGGCCGCGCCGAAAACGACGTGCACCACGACGAGCGCTTCTATGCCGCCGCGGAGCGACTCACGCAGCCGGTGCTGCTGGTGCGCGGCGCCGAGAGCGATGTCATCGACGAGGCCATCACCCGCGAATTCCGCGAGCGCATCCCGCAGGCAGAGGTGGCCGATGTCGGCGGCGCCGGCCACATGGTGGCCGGCGACCGCAACGACATCTTCCTCGACGCGGTGCTCACCTTCCTCGCGCGCCTGCCGGCCTGAAGTGTTCAGTGCAGGTGATGGCTGCCGTCACCGTGCACATGCACGCCACCATGCGGCGCATGCGCATCCTCGCCACCACCATGGGCATGGCCGTCACTGGCCGCCACCCGCTGCCGGTACTCCTCCGCCGACAGTGACGGCAGCTCCTGCACGAAGGCGGTGAGGTTCCAGAGGTGCGCGTCCTCCATGCTGCGGCCCCAGGCCGGCATGCCCGAGGCCTTGATGCCATGCCGGATGATCCAGTAGTCGCGTGCCGCGCTGCTGGCACGTGGCTGCGTCAGCGCCGGCGGCGACGGGTACAGTCCGCGTGCCAGTTCCGAAGAAGCCTGACCCGGCTGCAAATGGCAGCCCGCGCACATGGCGTGGTAATTGCCCGCGCCCAGACGCCGGCGCTCCGCCGCCGCAAGATCGGCAGGCACCTCCAGTTTTTCAGCGCGAACTGCAATCGAGCGCTCACGCAAGACGGTGAGCAGCGCATGCACCGGCGGCCAGTGCTCGTCATCGGCCGCGATATTGTAGAGGCCGGACCAGAGCAGACCGGCGCCGAGCAGCAACGCTGCCAACGCCAGCCCGGCCAGACGCCAGAAACATTGCATGATGCGCCCTCCTCAGTACCAGAGCCGCAGGCCGAGTACGGCGGCCGAGCCTGATACACGCTCGCCGCCGGCACGGCGCAGGTCGGCGGTATCGGCCAGCGCACGTTGCCACTCGATACCCAGATAGGGCGCGATCTCGCGCCGGACCTCGTAACGCAGGCGCAGGCCGGCCTCGAGCTGCGCCGGGCCGCGGGCGACACCGGCGCCTGCATCGTCACGCCCGTAAATGTCGAGCTCGATGTCAGGTTGCAGGATCAGCCGGTTGGTCAGCCGTGCCTCGTATTCAGCCTCCAGCCGCAAGGCCGTGTGGCCGCCGTCCGCGGCAAACAGCGTGACCTCGGTTTCGATGAAGAACGGCAGCAGGCCCTGCATGCCGGCCGCGAGCCAGGTACGCGACGGCCCCTCGCCCTCGTCATGGCGCAGCCCCAGCACGGTGTCCCACCACGGCGAATGCGCCCGCCGCCATAGCAGCTGCGT
>DAIRDY010000356.1:0-1996 GCA_036795935.1 Moraxellaceae bacterium
CAGCGACGTTCTTGCCTCGAAACATGCAGGTCAGTCGTAAAGACACTGGGCCCCCGCCTGCGCGGGGGCGACAGGGAGTCAAATATGTAATCCCCAAAGAAAAAGGCCGGTCACGGGACCGGCCTTCGGGCATGCATCGCCGGGCGTCAGACCACGCCGACACCACCCATCTTGCGGGCACGCTGCTTGGCGCCAACTTCCAGGATGCGCTGGTAGGTGGTCGGCAGCATGCGCTGCATGAGGTCGATGGCGACCGCATCCGGCCCGATCAGCACGCGGCGCTTGTTCTTCAGGATGCCGTTGACCACCGTCTCGGCCGCCTTTTCCGGCGTGGTGATGAAGGCCTTCTCGAAGTCGCGCGTGGACTTCTCGTCGACCAGGCCCTTGGTCTCGGTAACGCGGGCATTGCGCGCGATGTTGGTCTTGATGCCGCCCGGGTGCACGCAGGTCACGCCGATGTTGGTGCCGGCGATTTCCATTTCCTCGCGCAGGGCTTCGGTAAAGCCCTTCACCGCGAACTTGGCGGCGTTGTAGGCCGACTGCGTGGGCACGGCGATCAGGCCGAACACCGACGACACGTTGACCACGGCGCCTTCGCCGGCGGTCTTGATGTGCGGCAGGAAGGCCTTGGTGCCGTAGACCACGCCCCAGAAGTTGATGCCCATCAGCCACTCGAAGTCGCTGTATTCCATGTCTTCGACGGTGGCACCGAGCGCCACGCCGGCATTGTTGAAGATGATGTGGACGAGGCCGTGGTCGCGCACCACGTCGTCGGCCCAGGCGTACATCTGCTCGCGGCTGGCCACGTCGACCTTCTTGCTGGTGACCTTCACGCCATGGGCGCGGCACTGCTCGACGGTCTCGGCCAGGCCCTTCTCGTTGACGTCGGAGAGCGCGAGGTGGCAGCCCTTGCTGGCCATCAGGATGGCGGTGGCGCGGCCGATGCCCGAGCCGGCACCGGTGATGGCGGCAACCTTGTCTTTGATCGTCTTCATGTCTTCTCGTCCTGCAAATGAATGGGGAGGCGCTGCCGGGAGCAAAAAGCAGAGGGGGAAACCACGCCCCGGCCCCGCATCCGGTGTCGGCTTGTTCCGGCCGGCACCATCTGGCAACATGCGTTGTCACATTAGGGAGGACGGCTTCCGCTGTCAACGGCAGGGAGCGGCCGGATTTCCGTCATTTCGGGCCAGAACCGCCCTCACGCAGACTGATACAGGCAGGCAAATGAGCGAACAGGGCAGCCGCCGCTACCGCGGCCAGAGTGCCGAGGACCGCCAGCGCGAACGCCGGCAGCGCCTCGTCGAGGCCGGGCTGCGCGTGTTCGGCGGCCAGGGCTACCACGGGGCCACGGTGCGCGGCCTTTGTGCCGAGGCAGGTCTCACCGAGCGCTATTTCTATGAATCCTTCGCCAACAGCGAAGACCTGCTCTGCGCCGTCTACGAGCATGTGATCGCGGTACAGGAAGCGCGCGTGCTGACGGCCATGCAAGGCGTGCCCGCCGTGCCCGAGGCCATGATCGAGGCCGGCCTGGCGGCGTTGTTCTCGCTGGCGCGCGAACAGCCGGCCACGGCCCGCATCCAGTTCGTGGAAGTGCTGGGTGTCAGTCCGCGGGTGGATGCGCTCTACCGGCAGACCATCGAGCGTTTCGCGCTGCTGATGCGCCAGCTTTATTTTGCGCTGCCCGATACCACGGGCCGTAACCGCGGCATCGACCGCGACACGCTGACCGTGGGCCTGGTCGGCGCCGTGGTCGGCATTGCCGCACGCTGGCTGCTGATGGGCTTTGCGCAACCGCAGGAGGAAGTGGTGGCCGCCGCGGCGGCAATCTTCCGCGGTGCCGCGGCGGAGCTGGCCGCCGGCTGAGGGGCAGGCGTCAGCGCGGCACGCGTACCTGGTACATGCGTTTCTGCAGGATGGCGGTCTTGCGGTTCAGCGCCGGCGTGCTGCGACGTTTGTCGTAGTAGCGCGGATTGGGAATCATGGCCGCCAGCCGCGC
>DAIRDY010000357.1:0-1991 GCA_036795935.1 Moraxellaceae bacterium
ACCCTGCGGGCTGATCCCCGTCTTTCCTCCGCTCCTCGGCTCACTCTACGGGGGAGGCAAAAGCGAAAAGCACGCTTCGCTGCGCTCGCTGAAAGCAAAGCAAAAGCACCTCACCCCGACATTCTGGGGTGCGGTCAGCGGGCGGGTGCCTGGCGGCGGAGGAGGCCGGGCAGGAGGCGGCAGGCGCGCTCGGGGTTGTAGAGCAGCTCGAGCACGATTTCCTGGCCGAGCGGAAAGTCGGCCTGCAGGTCGACCAGCAGGCGCCGGCCGGAGGGATCGTGCAGGCTGCCGCTCGGGGTGTGCACGCCGGTGCCCGGTGTCGGCAGCATCCGCGCGCCGCCGGCACGGAAATCGGCCACGGGCGCTTCCAGCACACGCACACCCAGTGCGCGGACCAGCGTCACGCGCAGGCGCTTGCGCCCGGCGTCGAGCGCGATCCCTGCGACATAGCGGTCGTGCAGGTACCAGGCCGCGGCGGCGGGCAATGCCGACAGCAGTACGGCCACACAGAGCGCAATGAGCTGCGCCGGGCCTTCGCCGGCGGCCGTTGCCGGCGCGAGGTCGGCCATGTCGCCGGTGAGCACGATGCCGCCGAACACCAGCGGCAAGAGCGGCAGCAGCCACATCAGCAGGCGCACGCGCGCGCAGCGGGAAGGTGTGGCGCAAAGCAGCGGGTGAAAGGCGGCATCAGTCATGGCGGGGCTCCGGCGGCAGCACGGCCGCGGGAATGTGCGGGGGCGAGAACGCCTGCGGCCGGTTGCGCCGGCCATGGTGCCATGCCAGCGGCAGATAGATCACGGCAAGCATCAGCAGGAAAAGCGGCGGCACCATGCCGGTGACACCGATCACGATGGCCAGCAGCAGGAGCGCGACAAACTGCAGCAGTTGTCCGCCCCAGTAGCGCGCGGGCGTGGCGCCGGCGGCAAAGTGGCAGCCGGGGTTGGCGGCGGCCACGCGTGCCGTCAGTGCGGCGATGAAGGTGCGGTAGCCTTCGGCACGATTCTCGAAGCGGCCGACGCCGAGGTAATGCGTGGACGGCAGGCGCAGCCGGCCGCCATCGGCCAGCGTCAGCAGGCACACATGGTTGTCGGGATTGAAGCGCGTGGGGTCGTACACAAGACGCAACTCGCGCATGGCTGCATAGGGCCAGCGTTGCACCCGGCCGTTGCCGGCATGGCATTCCAGCGCGTCGGCCGCCAACTGCCAGCGGCACTCATCCTCCATGGCATGGCGACGCAGCCGGTATTCGTGGCTCATGGCGACACGCCCTTTCGGCTGCAGCCCGCGGCCTGTGATGTCTCCAGCGGGACCGCGACCTGCCACTGCTCGCGCAGGTAGGCAAGGACGATGCGCTCGGCGCCGTCGTTGCGACGCAGGTAGAGGCGCTGCCCCTGCCGGTCCAGCAGTACCGGATAGTGCCTCTGGCTGTGCGGGCCGTGATCGGTCTGCCATTGCGTGGCGGCGTAATCGTGGCGCCGCAGCGTGCCGGCAGACCACCAGTCGATGCCGTTGCGCAGTTGCAGCGACTCCGGTGTCAGCACGACAAGAAACAGGCTGCGGTGCAGCAGCCAGAGCGCACTGAGTGTTGCCAGCAGCAGGCAGGCGGCGAGATAGGCACCATTGAGCACCGAGCGCCCGGACCAGGCCAGCAGGGCGCCGGTGACACTGGTGGCGAGCAGCAGGCCGGGCACGCGCAGCGCTTCGGGGGCGGGCCGCAGTTGCAGTGCGCCGGCCTTGTTGTGCAGGCGGAAATACTCGGCGCAGCCGGGTTCGCTCAGCACCAGCAAGACCAGCGCGAACAGCCACAGCAGCAGGCGCGCATCCGACAGCCAGCGCCACTGCCAGTGCGCCTTGAGCCAAGTGTGCATCAGGTCAGTCCGGGCAGCGTGTGTGCTGCAGTGCGCGGTCCCACTGGGCGCGGCCCATGTCGGTGGGGGCGAGCACGAACACGTTGTCTGCCGTGCGCTTCGCCACCGGCCCGGGCTGGCCGC
>DAIRDY010000358.1:0-1990 GCA_036795935.1 Moraxellaceae bacterium
TTGCAGATGAGGATGATGGTGTCGGCGTAGGGGCCGTTGGTGATCCAGGTCTTGGCGCCGTTGATGATGTAGCCGCCGTTGCCGTCGCGGCGGGCGACGGTCTTCATCTGGCCGAAGGCGTCGGAGCCGGAGTTGGGCTCGGAAATGGCCCAGGCGCCGACTTTTTCCAGCGTGAGCAGGGGCAGCGCCCAGCGCTTTTTCTGTTCCAGCGTGCCCTTGCTCATGATGGCGCCACCGCCCAGGCCCATGGACACGCCCATGGCGGTGACGAGCCCCTGCGCATGACGGCAGATTTCGATGATGGGAATCATGCGCATGGCGGCCTGTTCGGCGGCGCCGGCGCTGTAGCCTTCCTTCTTTTCCTTTTCCGGCGGGGCGTCGCCGCGTGCGAGCGCTTCTTCGCGTGCGATCTGCTTGTCGAACTCCATCTTCGCCATGGCGTCCATGCCGAAGGTCTGGATCATCTTGCGCAGCAGGTCGTAGGGCGGCACGCCCTCGTACTCGATGGCGTCGATCTGCGGCACGATTTCCTTTTCGACGAAGCCGCGCACCATGTCGCGGATCATGCGGGACTGCTCGCTCCATTCGATCATTGTTGTTGTCCTCGGGGGCTGGGAGTGATGACGGGAAATGCCGGCAGAGATGGCAAAGACCGCAGCCTGCCGGAATTTGACCAATTAGTCACTATGTCGGCGGCCATTGCGTTGGCTGTCTCTCTGTCGTGGCTGAAACTGCTCCTGCGGGATGAGGGCGATGACGACGGGTGATGGCGGGTTCGAGTGGGGGTGTGCGAATGAATTCGCAGCTACAGGGCTAGTCGGCGGGCTTTTCGCCGGGAGAAGTGACGGCTGCGGGCTCGGGGCGGAACCACAGCCAGGCGAGCACGGCGGCCATGGTGCCGATGGCGCTGGCGGTGATCCAGCGCGGATGAGGAATGATGATCATGATGACGGCGCATGCCGCCATCATCAGGCTGGCGCTCCATTTGGCGCGCCGGCTGACGCAGCCGCCGTTGCGCCAGTTGCGGATCATGTCGCCGAACACGTGGTGCGCTTCCAGCCAGGCCAGGAGGCGCGGCGAGGACTGCGAGGCAAACCACGCCGACAGCAGGATGAACACGGTGGTGGGCAGGCCGGGCAGGAAGGCGCCGATGATGCCGAGCGCGAGGCAGAGCACGGCGCCGGTGAGCATGAGCCCGCGGTACAGCGCGCGCGTCATGGTGCGGGGGTTCCGGGCATCAGGCGGCTCCGGCGGCCGGCGCGGCAAACACCACGCGGTTGCGGCCGGCGTGCTTGGCGGCGTACAGCGCTTCGTCGGCCGCCACCAGCATGCGGTGCTGGCTGTCGGGGCCGATGCCGCCGCTCAGTGCGCTGACACCGATGCTGGCGGTGACGGGAATGATGCGCTCGTCGACAGTGACGGTGAGTGCGGCCAGCGCGCGCCGGCAGCGCTCGGCAATGATGAGCGCGGTGTCGGCGTCGCAGAATGGCAGCAGCACGACGAATTCCTCGCCGCCGTAGCGGCCGATGTGGTCGATGTCGCGCAGGCTCTGCTGCAGCATCTGCGCGGCGGCCTGCAGCACCTTGTCGCCCGCGTGGTGGCCGTGCACGTCGTTGATCTGCTTGAAGTGGTCGAGGTCGACCATGAGCAGCGCCAGCGGCGTCTGGCTGCGCCGTGCCACGGCAAAGTTGTGTGCCATCAGTTCTTCGAGATAGCGCCGGTTCCAGATGCCGGTGAGGCCGTCGCGGCGCGACAGCTCCAGGATTTTCTGTTCACGCGTGCGCAGGCCGTTGAGCAGCCCGTTCACCACCAGCAGCATGACCATGATGGTGGGCAGCGCGATCAGCACCTGCATCAGCAGCCACAGCAGCGACTGGCTGGGGTCGTATTTCTCTTTCAGGTAGAGCGGGGCATCGGGCAGCAGGCCCATGCTGACGGCGGCGCCGATCAGGATCAGCTCGGCCCAGATCATGGTGATGACGATGAGCAC
>DAIRDY010000359.1:0-1987 GCA_036795935.1 Moraxellaceae bacterium
GCGCGGCGGCATGTTGCTGCGTATCACCAGTTGCCCTTGCGCGTCGCGCTGCCAGTCCAGCGCCGGCGTGCGCCGTCCGGCCAGCACGTCATCCACCCAGTTGCGCGCCTGCAGCAGCAGGTCGAGGCGATTGATGCCCTGCTGGCGGTGGTCGCTGTTCACCGTGTAGCGCAGCCGGTTCTTGCGGCCGGGCAGGGCATGGAAATAGTGCTGCGAGCTGTCGCTCAGGAAGAATTCGTCACCAGCCGAGTTGATCAGCAATTTGGGCAGGTCCAGTCGCTCGCGGTAGTGGTAGGGGTCGATCACGGACAGCAGCTCCTTGCCGCGCGCGCTGTCGGCGCGGCAGCCGATGTCGAATTCGCGGTAGTCACGCAGTGCCGGTGCATAGTCGCCGTAGGCAGCGAAGTGGTGCGGGAACTGTTCGGCCAGGTTCAGCATGTCGATGGACACCGGCACGATGGCGCGCACGCGGCTGTCGACGGCGGCTGTCAGCCAGCTGGTCCAGCCGCGCTTGGACGTGCCGATCAGCACGAAGCCTTCGATGTCGGGAATGTCGCGGCGCTCGCGACTGAAGGCCTGCATGGCATCCATGGCGCGCACCACCGCCTTGACCATGGCCGCGTGCGCGGGCCAGTCGCCGCGCTCATGGCGGAGGTAGCGGTCCAGCGAGTAGGCCAGCAAGCCATCCTCGCGCCGGCGCTGGCCGTCGCCGCTGAAATAGAGCGGCTGGTTCGGCACCTGCCGGATTTCGATCACCGGCCGGCAAAAGGCGCGGGCAATCAATGCGGCTTCCGGTGGCAACGGGGCGGGTGCCGCGGCAGGTTCGCGCGGATTCTTGCCGCCCGAGACCAGCAGGATGGCTGTGTGCTGGCGCTCGCGGTCCAGACTGCACAGCCGGGGCAGGCTCATGCGTACGTCATGCGTCCACAGCGGGCGGTCGACCAGGGTATCGTCCAGCCATTGCTGCGACACCAGATGGAACTGGAAATGCCGCGCCAGCAGGCTGCGTTGTTCAAGGCGCAGCGTCCAGCGGAAGGCGGGATCGGGGCGCTGTACATACGCTTCCAGCGTGCCGGCGGCGGCTGCCGATGGCTGCCACAAAGACGGTAGCGACAACAGGATGAGCAGGACGGACAGGCGCATGATGCACCTCCGGCGTTTGGGGCGTGCACTGTCAGTCTAGGTGGCGACGGCTGGCCGGCTGCCTGCAATTGCAACAGAATGCGGCAGCATGTTGCCGGAGGAGAGCGGGCGTGGCAGCCGAGAAGGCCTGGTATCTGTATGTGCTGGAGTGTCGTGGCGGCAGCCTGTACACCGGCATTGCCGTCGATGTGCAGAAGCGGTTTGCGCTGCACTGCGCCGGCCGTGGTGCCCGCTATACCCGCGCCCATCCGCCGCAGCGCATTGTGGCGGTGCAGGCCTTTGCCGATCGCGCGGCCGCAAGTCGTGCCGAATATGCGCTGAAGCAGCAGAGCGTGCAGCAGAAGCGTGATTTCTGCCGCGAGCATGCCTGGCCGTCGCCATGAAAAAAGGGCGGGACAGTGAGAGGACTGTCCCGCCCAAGGCATGGCCGGTCGTGTTTTTAGTCGGTGATGGCGATCACCTTCAGGCTGTCATCCACCTGTGACTTGCCCAGGTAAGACACCGCGCCGCGGGTTTCTGCCACCACGTTACGCACTTCCTGCACGCGCACTTCACGCGGCGGCTGCGCCTTGCCGGTGAAGATCATGCGCGCCCAGTATTTCTCCACGTTCGACGGGTCGCGCTGCAGCACGTAGGTGTAGAAGCTCTTGCGGTAGTCGCCGCTGACATCGAGCGGGACCGCCGTGCTGCCATCGGGGAAGCTGCTGCTCTGGCCGAGGAAGATGCGGCTCAGTTCCGCGCGCTTCATGCTGCTGACGGTCACGCTCTTGTTGGCGACCACGACGAGTTCGGCGCTGGCGGCCTGCATCCACAGGGCCGCGACAAAGGCAAACAGGATTCTCAT
>DAIRDY010000360.1:0-1981 GCA_036795935.1 Moraxellaceae bacterium
CGCTGTGCATTTACCGAAAAAACCGGCAAAAGCGGCAATGCTGTCAATGTCCGACCCATGGGCCTCACGTATAAAGCGCCGTCTCGGCCAATCCTGTCCGACAGGATAGCCCTCCCTTAGCCCCCACGAGGTATCTGCCATGCCGACCTACAAGGCCCCGCTGCGCGACATGCGCTTCCTGATGAACGAAGTGTTCGACTACCCGAAGCACTACAGCAAGCTGAGCAATGGCGGCGACGCCACCCCGGACATGGTCGATGCCATCCTCGGCGAATGCGCCAAGCTCTGCGAAGACGTGCTGGCCCCGCTCAACCTCCCGGGCGACCTGGAAGGCTGCCACTTCGAGAACGGCGAAGTGCGCACGCCCAAGGGCTTCAAGGAAGCCTACGACGCCTTTGTCGCCGGCGGCTGGCAGGGCCTGTCGCACCCGCAGGAATACGGCGGCCAGGGCATGCCGATGTCGCTCGGCCTCATCAAGTCGGAAATGATGGGCACCGCCAACTGGTCGTTCACCATGTACCCGGGCCTGTCGCTCGGCTGCATGAACACCATCATGCAGCACGGCACCGACGAGCAGAAAAACCTGTTCATGCCGCCCCTGGTGGAAGGCCGCTGGACCGGCACCATGTGCCTGACCGAACCGCACTGCGGCACCGACCTCGGCCAGATGAAGACCAAGGCCGAACCGCAGGCCGACGGCAGCTACAAGATCACCGGCACCAAGATCTTCATCTCCGCCGGCGAGCACGACCTCTCCGAAAACATCATCCATATCGTGCTGGCCCGCCTGCCCGATGCCCCCGCCGGCACCAAGGGCATCTCGCTGTTCATCGTGCCCAAGTTCATCGCCAACCCGGACGGTTCCGTGGGCGCGCGCAATGCCGTGGCCTGCGGCTCCATCGAGCACAAGATGGGCATCCGCGCCTCCGCCACCTGCGTGATGAATTTCGACGGCGCCACCGGCTACCTGATCGCCCAGCCCAACAAGGGCCTGGACGCCATGTTCACCTTCATGAACTCGGCACGCATCGGCACCGCCGTGCAGGGCGTCGCCCATGCCGAACTGAGCTTCCAGGGCTCGCTGCCCTACGCCAAGGAACGCCGCTCCATGCGCGCCGTCTCCGGCAAGAAGGAGCCGGAAAAGGTTGCCGACGCGCTGATCTGGCACGGTGACGTGCGCCGCATGCTGCTCACGCAGAAGGCCATCGCCGAAGGCGGCCGCGCCATGCTGTATTACGCCGCGCAGTACGCCGACCACATGGTGAACGGCATCATCGAAGGCGACCAGAAGAAGTACGAGAAGTGGGACGACAAGCTCGGCTTCCTGACCCCGATCCTCAAGGGCTTCCTCACCGAGATGGGTCTGGAGGCGGCCAACATCGGCATGCAGGTGTTCGGTGGCCACGGCTACATCAAGGAACACGGCATGGAACAGATCGCCCGCGACGCGCGCATCGCCACGCTGTACGAAGGCACCACCGGCATCCAGGCGCTCGACCTGCTCGGCCGCAAGACGCTGATCATGACCCGCGGCAAGGCCGTGCGCGACTTCACCGGCATCATGCTCGCCTTCTGCAAGGACCACGCGCTGAACCCGAAGATGCGCCCCTTCGTGTGGCAGCTCTCCAAGCTCGCCGCGCAGTGGAACATGCTCACCGTGCGCACCATGCTCACCGCGCGCAAGGACCGCGAGATCGTGTCCTCCGCCTGCCATGACTTCCTGATGTATTCCGGTTACGTGACCATGGCCCATTTCTGGGCCGTGCAGGCCGCCGTGGCCTTCGAGAAGCTGGAGAAGGGCGGCAGCGAAACGCCGGAGTTCTACCAGGCCAAGATCCAGACGGCCGAGTTCTACTTCGACCGCCTGCTGCCGCGCGCCAAGGGCCACGTCGCCGGCATCATCGCTTCGCCGAAGTCGCTGATGCAGATGGACAACGACGCGTTCGCCATGAACTGAGGTCACGCCCGGGCGGATGGCGCT
>DAIRDY010000361.1:0-1972 GCA_036795935.1 Moraxellaceae bacterium
GTCATAAGTCGCTGGGTTCCCGCCTTCGCGGGAACGACGGAAGGCACAACACGGGAGGGGGCTGGCGCCGGTGCCTCGGCCTCACCCGCCTTCGTCGACACGTCCCAGCCGATGTCGCGGCAGAGCTGCAGCAACTGCCGGTGCGTCTCGCGCCATTCGCGCAGACGCAGCCAGGACAGGAAATGCCGGCGCGCAAACTCGCGGCGCTGGTTTTCGGAGAGCTCGCCACGCTGCGCTTCCAGCGTGTCCCAGAGCTTCACGTACCAGAGGAAATCCGATTCCGGATGCCGGAACTGCGCATGGCGCTCGTCGGCCGCCTGCTGGCGGTCATGCGGACGGTCGCGCGGGTCCTGGCTGCCCAGCGCGGCGGCGATGATCAGCACCTCGCGCAAGGCGCCCCGGCTGCGCGCCTCCAGCAGCATGCGCGCAATGCGCGGGTCCACCGGAAAGCGCGAGAGCGTGCGGCCGATGTCGGTGAGCTGCGCCTCGCCATCCACCGCGCCGAGTTCTTCCAAGAGGCGCAGGCCGTCGCTGATCAGGCGCGAGTCCGGCGCATCCAGAAACGGAAAGCGGTCGATCTCGCCCAGACGCAGCGCCGCCATCTGCAGGATGACGGCCGCCAGATTGGTGCGGCGGATTTCCGGCTCGGTGAATTCGGTGCGGCCCAGAAAATCCGCCTCGCTGTACAGGCGGATGCAGACGCCGGGCGCCACGCGGCCGCAACGGCCCTTGCGCTGGTTGGCGCTGGCCTGCGCCACGGCCTCGATGGGCAGGCGCTGCACCTTGCTGCGCCAGGAATAGCGGCTGATGCGCGCAAATCCGGGGTCGATCACGTAATGGATGTTGGGCACGGTGAGCGAAGTTTCCGCCACGTTGGTGGCAATGACGATGCGCCGGCCGCGCCCCTTCTGGAACACCTTCTGCTGCTCGCTCACCGAAAGCCGCGCATACAGCGGCAGGATTTCGGTATGCGGCGGGCCGTATTTGCGCAGCAGGTCGGCAATCTCGCGGATCTCGCGCTCGTGGCTGGAGAACACCAGGATGTCGCCCTGCCCGGCACGGCCCTTCTGCCGCTCCAGTTGCAGGCACTCCTCCACCGCCGCCAGCACCGCGCGCGGAATCGCCTCCTCGATGGCGTCAAAGCCCTCGTCTTCATCGGACGCGGCGCCGGCTTCGGCAATCGGCCGGTACAGCACCTCCACCGGATACGTGCGGCCCTCGACGGAAATCACCGGCGCATCGCGGCCTTGCGCGTCGCGGAAATGCCGGCTGAAACGCTCCACGTCGATGGTGGCCGAGGTGATGATCACTTTCAGGTCCGGCCGCTTGGGCAGGATCTGCTTCAGCACGCCGAGCAGGAAGTCGATGTTGAGCGAGCGCTCGTGCGCCTCGTCGATGATCAGCGTGTCGTAGGCACTTAAGTAACGGTCCTGCGCCAGCTCGGCCAGCAGCACGCCATCGGTCATCAGCTTGATGAAGCCGTCGGGCGAGGACTCGTCGGTGAAGCGCACCTTGAAGCCGACCAGCTCCCCCACCGGCGAGCCGATTTCCTCGGCAATGCGCGTGGCCACGGCGCGCGCGGCAATGCGCCGCGGCTGGGTGTGGCCGATCAGGCCGTGCACGCCACGGCCGGCCGCCAGCGCCAGCTTGGGCAGCTGCGTGGTCTTGCCGGAGCCGGTTTCACCGGCAATCACCACCACCTGGTGGTCGCGGATGGCGGCAATGATGTCAGAAGCCCTCGCCGCCACCGGCAGGTCCGGATAGGTAAGCACCGGCAGCCGCGCCGCACGCGCGGCCACCGCGGCCTGCGAACGGGCCACGGCGTCGGCCAGTGCGGCATGTTTTGGCGCGCGCTGCGCGGCATCGTGCAGGCGGTCGAGTTCGCGCAGGCGCTGGCCGAGACGGTGGCGGTCGCGGGTCAGGCAGCGGGCCAGCGCATCACGCAGGGCGGCAACGGGGGGCAGCGCGGGGG
>DAIRDY010000362.1:0-1940 GCA_036795935.1 Moraxellaceae bacterium
GCTCCCGGTGACGAGGCGTTGTTGCAGCAGCTCACCTACACCAGCCAGCAGCAGGGCGACAGCGTCGCCGCGCGCGCCTATGCGCGGCAGAGCATCGATGCGCTGGATGCCGCCGACGGCGGCGTGCTGGCGCTGACTGCAGTGGAAACCGACACCCGCTATAACCTGCGCCGCCTGCACGAGGAACTCGGCCGGCGCTGGGTGCTGAGTGCCGACCTGCTGAGCGGCAGCGCACTCGCGGCGGCGGCCACGGGCAGCAATCCCGGCGAGCGTTTCCGCAGCTATTTCCAGGCCGAGGCCGAATACCGTCCTGGTGCCGGCCGCTGGTTCGCGCGTCCCGTGCTGACCGGCTATGCGCGCGTGTTTGCCGGCAGTGGCGAGGAAGAGTCGGCGCTGCCGGTGTATTCGCCGATGCTGGCGCTCGGTCTGCGCCTGCGCCCGTTGGCGACGCATGACGTGGTGTTCGCCGTTGAGCAGCAACTGCCGCTGGACCACGGCCCCGACACCGAGGCCGATGTGATGCTGCGTGCCAGTGCCACGCTGTTCGGTGGCGGCCGCTACAGCAACGAATGGCAGCCGCGGCCGGCCGGCTGGCTGACCCAGGGCCTGTATCTCGATGCCGCCTGGTTTGTCGAGGCCGAGCGCAGCGTGCTCACCGCCGACTACCGCCTCGGCTGGCATGAAAAGCTGGGCCACGGCCGCACGCTCGAGCCCTACGGCCACCTGCAGTACAGCGTCAGCGACGATGGCGCGGCACGCAGCGAGGACAGCCGTGCCGGCGTCGGCCTGCGCTGGCATCTGTGGTGGGGCGAGACGCTGTACGACGCCTGGCCGCACAAGGCCGTGCTCGGCCTTGAATACCAGCATGCCTTTTCCACTGCGCTCGATGCGCGCGACAGCCTGTTCCTGACCCTGGGGGTGCGCTGGTGAACGTCATGATCCGCCTGTTCCTGCTCGCCCTGCTCACCCTGAGTCCCGCCGCCCATGCGCTGACGGCCGTGTTCTACCAGCCGCAGTTGCGCGACCGCGCCCTGCCCGAGGCGCAGTGGCCGGCGCTGTTTGCCGCCGTGCGCGAAAGCGGCGCCGACACGCTGGTCGTGCAGTGGACGCGCCATGGTGACGCCTTCGCCGCCGGCGACGAGCGCGCATGGCTGGGCCGGCGCCTGCGCGAGGCGCGTGCGGCGGGCCTTGCGCTGGTGCTCGGCCTGCATGCCGACCCCGAGGTCTTTGCGCGCCTGGCGCAGGCCGATGCCAGCCTGCCCGCGTATTTCCGCCGCCAGCAGCGCGCCAATGCGCGCCTGGCGCACGACTGGCGCAGCGAGCTGGGCACCGAGGCGATTGCCGGCTGGTACCTGCCGCTGGAAATCGATGACCGCCGCTGGCGCGCACCGGCGGCGCGCGAGCGCCTGTGGCGCTATCTCGCCGATGAAAGCAACGTGCTCGGCCGCGACGGCCTGCCGGTGTATGCCAGCAGCTTTTTTGCCGGACACATGGCGCCGGCGGCCTATGCCGACATGGTGGCCGGGCTGCAGTCCGCCGGCGTGCGCCTCTGGGTGCAGGACGGGGCCGGCACCGGCGTGCTGACGCCGGCCATGCGCGCCCGCTATCTCGCGGCAGTGGGTGATTGCGCCGCCGCCCCGGCGGCCGGCGTGGTGTTCGAGCTGTTCCGGCAAACCGCGCCGGATGCCGACTTTGCTGCCGATGTGGCAGCCGATGCCGCGGCCCGTCTCGCGCAGCGCGCGCCCTGCGGCGGCGACACGCTGTTCTTCTCCTTGCGTTATCTGCCGGCCGTGCGCGGCCGCCTGCCGATCGCCCCCTGACGCCGGCGCCGGCGTTGTCCCCGGTGCGGCCGGTGGCGCCCGCCGCAGCAGGCATCGCCGGTGCCGGCCGCATCGGACGATGGCCGGGGCCGCCGCCGTGCTTTTGCCGCCGCGCGCCGC
>DAIRDY010000363.1:0-1924 GCA_036795935.1 Moraxellaceae bacterium
CGTCCTGGTTACGACGGTTTTCCGACTCGATCTGTTCGGCGCGGGCCATTTCAGTGTTGCGCTCTTCTTCAGCACGCAGACGCTCCTGGTCGGCACGCACACGCACCAGAATCACGAAACAGCCGACCCCGATAATCAGGGCAAAGATGCCGATGGTTGAGAACAGCGTGGTGTTGGCGCCCTCGGCCACACTGGTGGCAAGCGAAGTGCTGGCATCCAGCAGCTGCTGGGAATCACGGAAGATGAAATCGGCTGCCTCGCGCACCTGGAACAGTTCGGGCGAGGTTTCGAGAATGGCGTTGGCAGACTGGTTGACGGAGCGCTCGAAGCTGTCGGAAATGGCCGACAGGGCATCCTGCGCCTCGGGATCGGTCACCTGCTGGATGCCGAGCGCGGCATCCCCCTCAAGCATGCCGGCGAGAACGCGGCCGAACTGTGCGGCGTCACGACCGAAGGCATCGGCCGAGGTCACGGCATCGGCGCCACCCTGCAGCACCTTGTTGACGGAACGCAGGATACGCTCAGCCAGCACCGACTGCTCCTTGGCAATCGCAATCTGCGAAGACGGTGCACGCGACCGCAGCATGCCTTCGACCACGATGTCGTATTCTGCCTGCAGGTCCGGAACGGTCTCGGACAGCGTCTGAGCCAGCTCGTTCAGTTCGGTAACGGCCGACTCGCCGTTGAGCACGATGTCGGTGTTCTGCGACACCGGGTCCCAGAGCTTCTGCACCGCCGCCATTTCAGGTGCTTCGGCATTGCGCTTGTCCTTCAGGGCATCCCAGCGCTCCTGAAACTCCTTGCGCGCCTCATTCAACTGCTGGAAGGCATCAGCATTACCGCCCGCGGCTTCGGTGGCGTTCTTGGCGATGTTCTGCGAGAGCACGCGCAACTCGGAGGCGTTCTGGATCATCTCCGTGGCATTGAGACCCTTGATGCCCACGATGATGAACATGACAACGGCAATGGCGAAAGAAATGCCAAGGCCTGCCACCCAGGGTCCGGTCTGCCCACTCGAGGACGTGGCACTGAACAGCGACTGCCAGTACTCCTTCTGGCCCAGCGCCTTGAAGCTCTCCTTGGAGAAGACCTGCTTCCACTGGATGCCTGCCAGCTTGCTACCTACGCCTTGCAGTTTTGAATTCATACCATCGCCCCCGACGGCCCCCTGTTTTCATTATTAAGTGGTGACCGGCATGGCGCCGGTCGTGACTCAGGCATTCGCCGCCTGCAGGAATTGCGGGTCTTCCACCAGCCTTGCAAGGCTGAAGATGGCCCAGTCCGTATCTCCGCGCCGGAATGCGCCCTGCACGAAGGGCTGCAACTCGGCAGGCACATGCCCTGCCTGCGACGCATAGTCCTGCACCGGGAAATGCTGCATGCCCAGCACTTCGTCGACGACAAGACCGCTGAAAATGTCACCCTGGTCGATCACCAGCAGGCGACGCCGGTGCTCCTGCAAGGCGGACACCCGGTTGAAATAACCCAGCATGTCCATGATCGGAAGCAGGCGGCCACGCACATTGGCAATCCCCTTCATCCACGGCTTGACGCCGGGGACATGGGTATAGCGCGGCACCGCCAGCACTTCCGAAACCTCACCCATGGCCGCCAGGTAATACTGGCCATCCATGGTGAAACCGATACCGCTCCAGTGCTCGACAGCCTGGCCGTCGAGCGGCAAGCCGACCGTGCGCTGACGCGAGCGCTCGGCAATTTCGAGAAGCTTGATGAAGCCCTTGGCCGCCATGATGCCTGCTTGTTCTTATTTGCCCGGAATCAGGCTGGCAATCGTCTGCATCAGCAGGGTTTCGTCCACCGGCTTGGTTAGGTAATCGCGCGCGCCCTGGCGCTTGCCCCAGACACGGTCGGTTTCCTGGTCCTTGGTGGTGACGATCACGATGGGAATGTGGGCCGTGTCATC
>DAIRDY010000364.1:0-1914 GCA_036795935.1 Moraxellaceae bacterium
GCCGGCACCGGGTTCGAGAACTGGATGATGCCGTCCTCGATCGGCTTGTAGCGCAGCGTGGCCAGGTCCATCGCGTAGTTCATGTACACCTTCCACGGCGCCTTGTTGCCCTGCTTGGGCATCTTGCCGGCGGCGCGCTGGATGTAGCCCGAGCGCATGGCCACGAAGGCCTCCGGCTGCACCGTGGCATCGCTGTTGCGCGGCGTGCACTGGCGCAGGCCGTGCTTGTCCATGTGCTTCATCAGGCGGCAGAGGTATTCGCTGCTGATGTCGGACTTCAGCGTCCACGAGGCATTGGTGTAGCCGAACATCATGCCGAAGTTGGGCAGGCCCTCGAACATCACGCCCTTGTAGTTCATGGCCTTGCTGATGTCGAACGGCTGGCCGTCGATGGCCAGCTGCATGCCGCCCAGCATCTGCAGGTCGAGACCGGTGGCGGTGATGATGATGTCGGCCTCGAGTTCCTGGCCGGACTTGAGCTTGATCCCGCGGGCGGTGAAGGTGTCGATGTGGTCGGTGACCACCGACGCGCGGCCCTTGCGCAGCACCTTGAACAGGTCGCCGTTGGGCACGGCGCACAGGCGCTCGTCCCAGGGGTTGTAGACCGGCGTGAAGTGCTTCATGTCGAAGTCCTTGCCGACCTGTGCGCGCACCTGCGCCAGCAGCAGGCGGCGCACCACCTTGGGACGGCTCTTCGACAGGTTGAACACGCCCATCTGGATGCCGACATTGCGCGTGCGGCCGAGACGGTAGACCGCCATTTCCGGCAGCACGCGGCGCAGCGCCTGCGAGATCACGTCGGTCTGCGGCACGGTGGCGACATAGGTGGGCGAGCGCTGCAGCATGGTCACGTGCGCGGCCTTGTCCGTCATCGCCGGCACCAGCGTCACCGCGGTGGCGCCGGAGCCGATGACCACCACCTTCTTGCCGGTGTAGTCCAGGTCTTCCGGCCACTTCTGCGGATGGATGACGGTGCCCTTGTACTTCTTGATGCCCGGGAATTCGGGCGTGTAGCCGGCGTCGTAGTTGTAGTAGCCGGTGCAGGAAATGATGAAGTTGCAGGTGAAGGTGACGGCTTCGCCCTTTTCGTTGGTGGCGTTCACCGTCCAGGTCGCGGTATCGCTGGACCAGCTCGAGCTCAGCACCTTGTGGCCGAAGCGGATGTGCTTGTCGATGCCGTTTTCGCGCGCGGTTTCCTGGATGTAGTTCCGGATGGTGTGGCCGTCGGCAATGATCTTGGGGTCGGTCCAGGGCTTGAAGTTGTAGCCCAGCGTGTACATGTCCGAGTCGGAGCGGATGCCGGGGTAGCGGAACAGGTCCCAGGTGCCGCCGATGGCCTGGCGGCCTTCGAGGATGGTGTAGGTCTTGCCCGGGCAGTTGGCCTTCAGGTGGTAGGCCGCGCCGATACCGGAAAGGCCGGCGCCCACGATCACGACATCAAAATGCTTGGTAGCCATAAACGGTCATCCGTCTGGTGGGAGAGGGTGCTGCCGCGTTTGCCGCAGGCCCGCGTCGCAGGGCCGAAACAGGGCGTTGCACCATGCCGACCAACGCTAGAGGGCGGCCGCGCCGGCCATAAGTGGTGGCGCGGCCAATTTCCGGTCATTTCGGGCCATCGTGCGTATCTTGTTGAACAAGAAAGGAAATCCTGTCTGACAATGATTGCTGTCAGATGTCGGTGGCGGCTCCTTCGCCCTGCGATGCCGTTGTGGCGCAGCCAGGTCGCTGTGGTCATGCCGGCCGGCACGGGGCGTGCGCGCTGCTGGCGACACGAGCGGCGCGGGCTATGATGCCGGGCATCGTCCCGCCCGTCCGGAGCTGTCATGACCGCACCTGCTGCCCCTGCCGCCGACAAGCACTTCCGCATCTGCCATCTCTGCGAAGCCATGTGCGGCGTCGTCATCGAGCACCGCG
>DAIRDY010000365.1:0-1892 GCA_036795935.1 Moraxellaceae bacterium
CGCGCCACCTACCACGAGGGCACGCGCCACCTGCTGGCGGCGCTGGCCGGGCAGTCGCTGCGGCGCGTGTTCTGGGTGTCGTCGAGCGGCGTTTACAGCCAGGACGACGGCAGCTGGGTGGACGAGGCCAGCCCCGCCGAGCCCGCCACGGCCACCGGCCGCGTGCTGCTGGCCAGCGAGGCGCTGGTGCAGGCGGCACCCTGGCCGGCCACCGTGGTGCGTTTTTCCGGCCTTTACGGCCCCGGCCGCCTGCGCCTGGTGCGCTGGCTGGAGGCCGGGCGCCCGGTGCAGGCCGATCCGCCCGCGTGGACCAACCGCCTGCACGTGGAGGATGCCGCCGGTCTGCTCGCGCTGCTGTTTGCGCACTGCCTCGCAGGCACGGAACTTGAAGGGCTATACATTGGCACCGACGATTTGCCGGCCCCCCAGCACGAGGTGCTGGACTGGCTGGCAGACCATCTCGGCCGGCCGCATGTCCCTCATGTCACGCAGGCCGGGGCCGGCAGCAACAAGCGGCTGTCGAACCGGCGCGTGCGCGCGCTGGGTTTCCGCTGCCGCTACCGTGACTACCGGGACGGCTACGCTGCCGTCATGGGACAGTCAGACGATTTCCGATAGACTTTGCGGCCGTTTCCTGTCCGTCGACAGGGGCCGTCGCGCGGCAGGAGCCGCTTAGCGCAACAGGGGCAATACCGTGCAAATGCGTGCAGTCTGGATCATGGCTCTCGCCCTCGTCCTCCCCTTGGGGCTGGTCGCCGGCGAGGCTGGCGCCAAGAGCATTTTCGAACGTACCCAGGAAGACCAGGGCGTTTCAGCCTTCAAGAACGGCAACTACAAGCGTGCCCGCATCTGGCTCAGTACCGACGAGACAGCGGACAAGCCGCTGTCCTGGTTCTATCTCGGGCGCATGTACGAAGAGGGCCTGGGCGGTTTCGAGATCGACATCCGTCGTGCCGAGCGCCTCTATCACCGTGCGGCCGAGCAGGGCATCGTCGAGGCCATGCTGGCCATTGCCGACATCCATGCCCGCGGTGCTGCCGGCCTGCGCCCCAATTTCTCTGTCGCCCGTGCCTGGCTGGAGCGTGCCGCCGATGCGGGCAACAAGCGCGCCATGCTGTTGCTGGCGCAGGACTATGCCGGCGCCAACGGCCTGCCGCCCGACTACTACCGTGCGCGCATCTGGTTCGAGCAGGCGGCCGACGCGCAGATGGCCGAGGCCATGGCCGGGCTTGCCAGCCTGTATCGCAACGGCCAGGGCATCGACGTGAACATGGTCGAGGCGCTGAAGTGGTACCGGCTGGCCGTGAAGTACGGCCATGCCGAGTCGGCCGGCCCCGAGTCGCTGCTGTCGCGCGTGCTCGACCCCGCACAGGTGCGTGATGCCGAGCAGCGCGCGCTGGAGTGGGAGATCCTCACCGGCAAGGTGCCCGACCCGAATGCACCCCCGCCGGCTGACGGCAAGGCCGAAAAGGCCAAATGACCCGCCCATGAAAAAGGCCGCCCGCAGGCGGCCTTTTTCATGGGCGCCGTGCGCGCGTGGCTCAGTCCAGCAGCTCCATGATGCCGTCCATTTCCACCAGCGCGCCGCGTGGCAGCGCGGCCACACCCACGGCGGCACGCGCCGGATAGGGCTCGCGGAAATACTTCGCCATGGTTTCGTTCACCAGCGCGAAGTGCGACAGGTCGGTCAGGAAGATGTTGAGCTTGGCGATGTCCTGCAGGCTGCCGCCGGCCGCCGTGCACACCGCCTGCAGGTTGTCGAACACCTGCACGATCTGCGCCTCGATGCCGTCCTTCAGCACCATGGTGGTCGGGTCCAGCGCAATCTGGCCCGACAGGTAGACGGTGCTGCCCACCTTCACGGCCTGCGAATAGGTGCCGATGGCGGCCGG
>DAIRDY010000366.1:0-1892 GCA_036795935.1 Moraxellaceae bacterium
GGCACCGGAGCCCCTTTCCTGACCACCATCAAGTTCGGTGCTGGCCTGCCCAATAACGGCGACGGCAGCTTCGGTCGCGTGGCGATTCCGAGCGGCATCTGGTTCAGCGACATCTCGCTGAAGAAACAGTAGTGACGAACGGGTGCCCATGAAAAAGCCCGGCAATGCCGGGCTTTTTCATGGGTAAACGCTCAGGCCAGCCGCCGCCGGAACAGCGGTGCCGGGTCGGTCGGCGTGCCCTGATAGGGTGTGCTGAAGGTGTTGAGAGCCGTCAGCGCATCTTCCAGGCTCTTGCCTTCGCGCACGCTGAAGGCATTGAAGCCGCAGCGCAGCTGGTAGAACAGCGTGTCCTTGAACACGTCGCCCACGGCGCGCAACTCGCCGCTGAAGCCGTGGCGGCCGCGCAGCTGGTAGGCCGTGGAATAGCCGCGGCCGTCGGCAAAGGCGGGGAAGTCGATGGCCACCAGCGCGAGCGCCGGCAGGTCGGCGACGATGCGCTCGGCAAATTCGTCAGGTGCGAGCAGCACGCCCTTGTCGTGGCCGTGGGCGAGCAGGGCGGCGCGATGCGCCTCCCAGGTGGCCAGTGTCACCAGCACCGGCCCGGCAGGCAGGGTGAGCGAACCGTCGTCGGCCGGATCGACGCGGGTGTAGCGGTCGTCGACGATGGCGCCGTCCTTAATGAGCCTGGGCATAGACACGCTCCTTGAATACATCGATGCCAAGACGGCGGTAGGCGGCGAGGAAGGTTTCGCTGTCGCTCTGGCGCAGGTCGAGATAGGTGTTGATCACTTCCTCCACCACGTCGGCCATTTCTTCGGCCGCGAACGAGGGGCCGAGAATGTCGCCGATGCTGGCGTCGTGACCGGCGCTGCCGCCCAGCGTGACCTGGTAAAACTCTTCGCCGCGCTTGTCCACGCCGAGAATGCCGATATGGCCGACATGGTGGTGGCCGCAGGCATTCATGCAGCCGGAAATGTTCAGGTCCAGCGGGCCGATGTTGTAGACGGTGTCGAGGTCGTCAAAGCGGCGCTGGATGGCTTCGGCGATCGGGATCGACTTGGCATTGGCCAGCGAGCAGTAGTCGCCGCCCGGGCAGGCGATGATGTTGGTCAGGAAGCCGATGTTGGCGGTGTCGAAGCCCAGCGCACGCAGCTCGCTCCACAGCGCGAACAGGTCAGCCTGCTTCACGTCGGCGAGCACAATGTTCTGTTCGTGCGTGGTGCGCAGCTCGCCGAAGCTGTAACGGTCGGCGAGGGTGGCGACGGCTTCCATCTGCTCGCTGGTGATGTCGCCCGGCGCAATGCCGGTCTGCTTCAGCGACAATGTAACGATGCGGTAGCCCGGCTGCTTGTGGCTGGCGGTGTTGCGCAGCAGCCAGTTGGCAAATGCGGGGTTGGCGGCGCGGGCCTGCGCCAGCGCGGCAGGCTCGTCGGCCAGGGCCTCGTAGGCGGGCGCGGTGAAGAAGCCGCGCAGGCGCTCGAACTCGGCAGCGGGCACGGTCAGCGGACCGTCCTTCAGGTGCTGCCATTCCTCGTCGACACGGGCGGCAAACACTTCCGGGGTCAGTGCCTTCACCAGGATCTTGATGCGCGCCTTGTACTTGTTGTCGCGACGGCCATGCAGGTTGTACACGCGCAACACGGCTTCGAGATAGGAGACCAGGTGCGCTCGCGGCAGGAAGTCCTTGATGATGCTGCCGACCATGGGGGTGCGGCCGAGGCCGCCGCCGACAAGGATGCGGTAGCCGGTTTCGCCGTCGGCGTTCCTGACGATGTACACGCCGATGTCGTGCACCGCCGTGGCGGCGCGATCAACGTCCGGCAGCGCATTCACGGCAATCTTGAACTTGCGCGGCAGGAAGGCGAATTCCGGGTGGAAGGTGGACCACTGGC
>DAIRDY010000367.1:0-1892 GCA_036795935.1 Moraxellaceae bacterium
CTTCCTGTTTGCGGGGACCCAAACAGCTGGAGCCACTCCTGATGAAATCCCTTTTTCTGCCGCTCACGGCAGCCCTGGCGCTTGCGCCGCATGCCGGCCTTGCCGCCGACACCGAACTGCCCGAAGTGGTGATCACCGCCACCGCCACCCCCGTCAGTGCCGACAGCACGCTCGCCAGCGTCATCGTGATCGGCCGCGACACGCTGGAAAGCGCCCGCGGCCAGGACCTGGGCGACGTGCTGCGCCTGCATGCCGGCATTGATGTCGTGCGCAGCGGCGGCCGCGGCCAGCAGACCTCGGTTTTCCTGCGCGGCGCCAACAGCAACCAGACACTGCTGCTGGTCGACGGCGTGCGCATCAACTCCGGCACCTATGGCGGCGTAAACCTGCAGAACCTCGGTCTTGAAAACATCGAGCGCATCGAAGTGGTCCGCGGCCCGCGCTCCTCGCTGTACGGCTCCGATGCCATCGGCGGGGTGATCAACATCATCACCCGCCAGAGCACGCGCAATGCCACTGCCATCCGCCTCTCCGCCAGCCGCGACGAAACCGCCAGCGGCAGCTTCCGCCAGGACCTGCGGGCGGGCGCCGTCAGCGCCAGCTTCAATGCCGGCGGCTTTTATACCGACGGCTATCCGTTATTCAGCAACAACAACGCGCCACGCGGCTACAAGAACAGCGAAATCGGCGCCGGCCTGGGATGGGGTGACGGTCGCAACAGCCTGCGTGCGAGCTACCAGAAAAACAGCGGCCGCAGCGAATACCTCGGCTTCGGCAACACGCTGCTGAGCCAGGACTTCGTCAATGATGTCAGTCGCCTCGAGGCGCGCGCCGGCCTGGGCGAGAACATCGACAGCAGCCTGCGCGTCTCGCTGGCGCGCGACCGCATCGACCAGCTCGACTCCACGGACTTTGCCCATACTGAACGCCGCGAAGTGCGCTGGCAGAACGACCTGCGTGCCGGCGAGCACCTGCTGACCATCGGCGCCAGTTACAGCGATGACGATGTCAGCGCGGTGATCTTCGGTGGCGGTTATGGCGACGTGATCAACCATCATGCCGTGTTCCTGCAGGAGCAGTTCACGGGTGACAGCCTGTCGCTGCTGCTGGCCGCCCGCCACGAGTCCAGCGAGCAGTTCGGCGACCACCAGACGGGCGAGCTTGCCACCGGCCTCACATTCGCCGAAGGCCAGCGCCTGCGCGCCAGTGTCAGCACCGGTTTCCGCGCGCCTGACGGCAACCAGCTCTACGGCTTTGGCGGCAACCCCTCGCTGCGTCCTGAAGAGTCGCGGAATCTGGAAATCGGCAGCGAACACCGTGCCGGCCCGTGGCGGTTCGGTACGTCGGTGTATCGCAACGACGTCGACGAGCTGATTGATTTCGACATGAACACCTTTCAGATGCAGAACATCCGACGTGCCCGTCTCGAAGGCGTGGAGCTGACCGCAGACTTCACGCAAGGCCACTGGAGCTGGCGCAACCAGGCCGGCTACCTGCGGCCGCGCGACCGCGACAACGACCAGGACCTGTCACGCCGGCCGCGGCGCAGCCTGGGCTCGCAGCTGGAGTTCCGCCAGGAGCGCTATCGCGTGGGCGGTGAAGTGATTGCCAAGAGTCGCAACGACAACTCCGGCTTCGACAGCATCGTGATTCCGGGCCACGCCGTGTTCAACCTGCATGGCCAGCTGCAACTGGACAAGAATGCCCATGTCGCGCTGCGCATCGACAATGTCGCCGACAAGACCTACGGCCTTGCCGCTGCCGGCGGCAACGGGGTCTATCTGGCCCCGCCGCGCACCACTACACTGACGCTGGCACTGGACTTCTGACCCGCCGGGGCATGTGATGGGACACCGCCTCTCGAAGATCTACACCCGCACCGGTGACGATGG
>DAIRDY010000368.1:0-1851 GCA_036795935.1 Moraxellaceae bacterium
TCCTGAAGTCGCTGGGCATCCGCTCCAACGGCATCAATTTCATCGCCTGCCCGAGCTGTTCGCGCCAGGAGTTCGACGTCATCCGCGTCATGAACGAGCTGGAGGCAAGGCTTGAGGATGTGCGCGTGCCCATGGACGTGTCGGTGATCGGCTGCAAGGTCAATGGCCCCGGTGAGGCGAAAGAGGCCGATATCGGCGTCGTCGGCGCCAGCCCCAACAGCCTGGTTTACCGTCACGGCGAAAAAAGCCACCTGATTCCCACGGCGAATCTGGTGGATGAAATCGAAAGCATGGTGCGCGCCCGCGTGCGCGAGCAGGAAGCCCTGGCGGCAGCAAAAAAGGCCGAGGACGACGCGCGTGGCGTGTTCGCCCGCGGCGAGTGAAGGACACATGAGTCAGAAAATCACCGCCATCCGCGGCTTCAACGACATCCTGCCGGCCGACACCGGGCGCTGGGCCGAGGTCGAGGCCGTGTTGCGCGACCTGATGCGCGCCTATGGTTACCGCGAGATCCGCCTGCCCATCGTCGAGAGCACGCCGCTGTTCGCGCGCGCCATCGGCGAGGTCACCGACATCGTCGAGAAGGAGATGTACTCCTTTGCCGACCGTGGCGGCGAGGGCCTGACGCTGCGCCCCGAGGGCACGGCCGGTTGCGTGCGTGCCGTGCTTGAACACGGTCTTACCTACAACCAGACCCAGCGCCTCTGGTACACCGGCCCCATGTTCCGCTACGAGCGGCCGCAGAAGGGACGCTACCGCCAGTTCCACCAGTTCGGCGTGGAGACCTTCGGCATGCCGGGCCCGGACATCGATGCCGAGCTCATCCTGCTCACCGCACGCCTGTGGCGCGCACTCGGCCTCGCGGACGTGGTGACGCTGGAGCTGAACAGCCTGGGCGAGGCCGACGAGCGTGCCGCCTTCCGTGCTGCGCTGGTCGTTTACCTCGAGCAGCACCGCACCCAGCTCGACGAGGACTCGCAGCGCCGGCTGACCAGCAACCCGCTGCGCATTCTCGACAGCAAGGACCCGGGCACGCGTGCCATTCTGGAAAACGCCCCGCAGCTGCCGGATTTCCTCGGCGCCGAGAGCACGTCGCATTTCGCGGCGCTGTGCGCGGTGCTGGATGCGGCCGGCATTGCCTATCGCCTCAATCCCAATCTCGTGCGCGGTCTCGACTACTACAACAAGACGGTCTTCGAATGGGTGACCACTGCACTGGGTGCCCAGGGTACGGTCTGCGCCGGGGGGCGCTACGATGGCCTCGTGACCCAGCTGGGTGGCCAGCCGACGCAGGCGGTGGGTTTTGCCATCGGTCTGGAGCGTCTGTTGCTGCTGGTGGAAGCGGTGAGCGGCAGTGCCGGCGAGAGCGAGGCAGATGTGTTCGTGGCAGCGGTGGGCGAGGGCACGGCAGCGCCTGCGCTGCTGCTCGCCGAGCAGTTGCGCGATGCCCTGCCCGACCTGCGCGTGCAGGTGAATTGCGGTGGCGGCAGCTTCAAGTCGCAGTTCAAGAAAGCCGACAAGTCGGGCGCGCGCTTTGCGCTGGTATTGGGCGAAGACGAAGTGAAGAACGCCAGCGTCAGCCTGAAGTGGCTGCGCGAGGCGCATGAGCAGCAGGTGGTGGCGCAGGCAGACATTGCCGCGCTGCTGCGTTCCCTGCATGCGCTCTGAGTCCATGATTGCAAGGGTCGGCATTGCCGGCACAAGGAGAGAGAAGTGAGCCAGTACGAAGAAGAACAACTCGAGAACGTCAAACGTTTCTGGCAGGACTACGGTACGCCCATCCTGCTCGGCATCACCATCGCGCTGGCCAGTTTTGGCGGCTGGAACTGGTGGCAGAAGCAGCGCCTGACC
>DAIRDY010000369.1:0-1842 GCA_036795935.1 Moraxellaceae bacterium
TGACCGCCGCCCAGGCGCGCGCGGCCTTCGACGAACTGCACGGCGACACGCTGCTAGCCGCTGGCCGCAGCGCCAGCCGCAGCGGCCAGCGCTTTGCGCACGCCCTGTCGGCCCGCGCCAGCCGCCTCGGCCTCGCCTCGCGCGGCGAAGGCCAGTCGGAAACCCGCGGTGCCACCTCGGTGGTGGAAGGCGTGTGGGTGGAAGGCGTGCAGGTGGACGGCGAAGGCAAGGCCGACAAGCAGGTGGGCTCTGCCGCCTTCACCCATGACGGCCAGGTGCTGACGCTGGGCCTGGACGGCTACTGGTCGGACGATGTGCTGGTCGGCTTCGCGCTCGGCCAAACCACGGGCGACATCAGCTTCAGCGGACGCGATGCCAGCGGCACGCAGGATGGCTGGATGGCCGGCGCCTATGCGCGCTTCGAA
This sequence comes from Moraxellaceae bacterium, assembly GCA_036795935.1. Taxonomy (GTDB): domain Bacteria; phylum Pseudomonadota; class Gammaproteobacteria; order Pseudomonadales; family Moraxellaceae; genus UBA2031. The sequence continues at coordinate 426 of DAIRDY010000369.1, forward strand.
ACGCGCAGCGGCCTGCATTTCAAGCTGGCGCTCGGCATCGGCGAAGCCGAAACCGAGATGACGCGCGACATCGCCCTCACTGCGGAAAGCGCGCGCAGCACGATCAGCACACAGAGCATCACGGCGCTGTTCGAAGCCGGCTTCGGCCTGCATGTCGGCAATTTCGGCCTGCGTCCCTTCCTGCTGGCCAGCGTGCAACAGCTGGACCGCGACGGCTTCAGTGAAAGCGGCGCCGCCAATGCCGGCCTTGCCGTGCAGGCCGAAAGCAACCTGCTCGGCGAAATCGGCCTTGGCGTCGAGCTGTCGCGCCCCTGGCTGCTGGGTGGCAGCCGCTGGGCACAGATGCAGGGCGCCCTCACGCTGCTGCAGCCGGTGGGTGACACGCAGCTCAGCCAGCGCGCACAGCTCGGCGGCACCGCACCGGAATTCACCGTCAGCGACACGCCGGACGACAGCCCCACGCTCGCGCTCAACCTGGGCGGCGAGGTTTACCTGACACCGGGCCTCGCGCTCTGGGGCGGCTATGAAGGCCGCGTCAGCAGTGCCGCCAGCGCCCACGGCCTGCAGCTCAGCCTGCGCTACCGCTGGTAAGGAACCGCCACATGAAACGTTTTTTCACCCCGCGCCGCCTGTTGCTGGCCACCACCCTCCCCGCGCTGCTGCTGGCCACGGCATGCACGCCGGTGGCCAGCCGCGTGCCCGGCTACCTGACCACGCCCAAGGGCCAGTTGCTGCGCAATGACGCCGGCCAGTGCTGGCGCACGGTGGAGTGGCGCCCGGCGCTCGCCCGCGTCGAATGCGATCCGGAAATCGTGGCGCAACAGCTGGCGCTGGCACAGGCGGAAGAAGAGGCACCGCCCGAAGAAGTGGTGCAGGAAGAAGAAAAGAAAGAGGACGAGGTGCTGCGTCCGCGCGGCAAGCGCTATGCCGGGCTCGCCGGACATGACTTCGTGCCCAACCAGTTCCCGGATGCCGAGCTGCCGGTGGTGTCCGGCCGCGAGGTGGTCGGCGCCGACGGCAAGACGCGCACCGAAATCGTGTTCGCGCCGCTCAACCTGAGCAGCGACACCAGCTTCCGCTTCGGCGACGACCGCCTGACGCCGGAAGGCCGCGACGCCATCATCGAGCTGGCCGGCACGCTGAAGCGCCGCCGCGCACAGGGCATCAGCATCGACATCGTCGGCCATACCGACCGCATCGGCTCGGCCAGCGCCAACCTCGCGCTGTCGCGCCGGCGTGCCGAGGCCGTGAAGACGCAGCTGGTGCAGGAAGGCATTCCGGCGGGCGGCATCCGCACCGCCGGCATGGGCGCGAGCAAGCCGGTCACCGACCGCGCCGACTGCCCGGACAATCTCGTGAAGTGCGAGCTGATCGAGTGCCTGCGCCCGGACCGGCGCGTGGAAATCCGCATCAAGGC
>DAIRDY010000370.1:0-1838 GCA_036795935.1 Moraxellaceae bacterium
TGCGCCACCAGCCGCCATGGACCAACCGGCCCTGGGTGATCACGCCCGAGGGCCGCAACGCCATGCGCGGCCATCTGCTCGATTGCAGGAAGTGCGAGGAAGGCGCCCCGCGCGACTGGCATGACGAGGCGCGTTGCTGAAAGGCTCGCCGTCCGGAGAGCCCGCCCTCCGCCGTGACGACGCCGGGGCGGCCTCGCGCCGATGAGAAGGCCAGGACTCAGTCGGCCAGCACGGCGCGCTCTTTTGCCCACTGGCGCAGGGCATCCACTTTTTCGGCCATGGTCACCGCCAGCGGGCGCGTCGCCGCGATTTCAGCCATCAGGTCATTCGTGCCTAGCGCGACACCATTGGCGTGTGCGCGATAACGGGCCGAGACCACGGCCTGTTCGATCTCCGCACCGGTGAAGCGTGCGCTGGCTTCGCCCACGGCCGCCAGCTCGATACGGTTGGCATCAATGCCGCGCTTTTTCAGGTGGATGCGGAAAATCTCCGCGCGCGCCGCGGCATCCGGCAGGTCCACGAAAAATATCTCGTCAAATCGCCCCTTGCGCAGCAGCTCCGGCGGCAGGCGCGAGATATCGTTGGCGGTGGCAACAAGGAACACGCGGCTTTTGCGTTCGGCCATCCAGGTGAGCAAGGTGCCGAGCACGCGGCTGGACGTGCCGTTGTCATGTCCGTCCTGGGCCATGGCTTTTTCGATTTCGTCTATCCACAGCACGCAGGGCGACATGGCGTCGGCCAGGCGCAGCGTCTCGCGCACATTGCGCTCGGTTTCGCCATGGAACTTGTTGTAGAGCGCGCCGGCGTCCATGCGCAGCAGGGGCAGTTGCCAGCTGCCGGCGACCACGCGCGCGGCCAGCGACTTGCCACCACCCTGCACGCCGAGCAGCAGCACGCCACGTGGCGTGTCGAGCAGCGCGTCGTCCTCGCCGAGAAAGGGATGGCGGCGAATGGCTAGCCATTCCTTGAGGCGTGCCAGCCCGCCGATGTCGGCCAGGCCGCGGGTGTCGTAATCGAAATGCAGCACACCATCCATGTTCATCAGCCGGAACTTGGCATGGTTGACCGCGGGCAGGTCGGTGGCGGTGATGGCGCCGTCGTCGGCAATGGCCTGACGCGCTAGACGCTCGGCATCGGCATGGCTGAGGCCGGCGAACAGGCGTACCAGCTGGTCCAGTGTCGCGGTGTCGGTTTGCACCTTGGTGCCATGGTCCTGCGCGTAGCGGCGCGCTTCCTCCAGTACGATTTCGCGCAGGATGCCCTCGTCGGGCAGGGCCAGGCTGAAGCGGGCGGCATGCGCCTCCAGTTCCGGCGGCAGGCGCAAGGCATGGCTCAGGAAGACCAGCGTGTGTCCGCAGTCTTCGGCGGCCAGTGCCAGGTCGCGCAGCTGGCGCACGCGCACCGGGCTGTCGTCCAGCCACGGGTGGTAGTCGCAGAGCGCATACAGCGAGGGCGTCTTGTGCACGCGGATCTGTGCCAGCACGTCGTCGGCGCCGGCGGCAAAGGACTGGGGTTTGGCATCGGCCAGATCAAGCCGCAGCACGCCGCGCGTGGCCGTCCACTGAAACAGCGGACGGGCGAGGCCGCGGGCCACTTTCTGCAACAGCAGCAGGGCACGCGGTTCGTCGCGCGACTCGATGACAATGAAGGGAATGCGGCTTTTCACCAGCGTCCGCAGGTCCTGGAAACTCGCCATCATGGCGTGTGCTCCGGCAATGGCTCAGGCTGGCGTTTCTAGCATGAATGCGGTGATTGCGCACGAGGTGGGGCTGAGGATGGCGGCTCAGTCGGCGCGCTTGAACTCGACGACATTGCTGGCCGGGCGGCTGCTCTCGTCT
>DAIRDY010000371.1:0-1837 GCA_036795935.1 Moraxellaceae bacterium
CAAAATTGACGCATTACCCGATCTGATTTGCTGCATGATCCTGAAAATCGGCCCTCGTGGCCGATTTTCGTTTCAGTGTCCGAGCGCCGACATGACTGCTTCTTCCCGCCCTGACTCACTTGCCGCCTGGCTGGCCTGGCTGGAGCGCCAGCATCCTTCCCTGATCGACATGGGCCTTGAGCGCGTGGGCCTTGTGGCCGACCGTCTTGGCGTGCGCAACCTGCGCTGTCCGGTGATCACCGTCGGCGGCACCAACGGCAAGGGCTCGACCGTGGCCACGCTGGTCAGCTGCTACCGTGCTGCCGGCTATCGTGTCGGCAGCTACACCTCGCCGCACATCCTCCGTTTCAACGAGCGCATCTGCATCGGTGGCACGCCGGTGGATGACGCCACGCTGCTTGCGGCCTTCGCCTGCGTGCAGGCGGCGCAGGGCGAGGTGTCGCTGACCTATTTCGAGTTCACCACGCTGGCGGCACTGTGGATTTTCCGCGAGGCGGCGCTGGATGTGGCAGTGCTGGAGGTCGGTCTCGGCGGCCGCCTGGATGCGGTCAACCTCGTGGATGCCGATGTCGCCGTGATCACCAGCATCGGCATCGATCATGTCGAGTATCTGGGCGACACCCGTGAGCAGATTGCCGTCGAGAAGGCCGGCATCCTCCGCGTTGGTAGGCCTGCCGTCTGTGGTGACCGTGAGCCGCCGGCGACGCTGGCGGCCGAGGCGGCGCGCATCGGCGCCGTGCTCATGCGCAAGGGACAGGATTTCGACTTCCGAGAGGAGGGCGATGGCTGGGCCTGGCATGACGGCAGCCGCGTGCTGGCTGGTCTGCCGCGCCCGGCACTGGCGCTGGAAAATGTCGCCTGTGCGCTGGCGGCGCTGTTTGCGCTCGGGCTTGCCGTGCCGGAAGCGGCACTGCGCGAAGGGCTGGCCGGTGCGCAGCTGGAGGGCCGCTTGCAGCAGGTGGCCCGCCGGCCCCAAATCCTGCTCGATGTCGCGCACAATCCGCATGGCGCGGACTTCCTGATGCGTCAGGTGCCGAAGGCGCTGCCGGGCCAGCGCACGTTTGCGGTGCTGGCGATGCTGGCCGACAAGGACATGGCCGGCGTGATCGACGCCTGCCTGGGTCGCATCGACGTCTGGCGCGTGGCCAGCCTGCCGGTCCCGCGCGGCGCCCCAGGCAAACGCTTGGCAGCGCTGCTGCATGAGCGCGGCTGTGTAGTGGCAGGTAGTCATGCCTCGGTGGCGGCGGCGCTGGCGGCGGCTCGTCAGCAGGCGGCGCCCGCCGATAGAATTCTCGTCTTTGGATCTTTCTACACCGTGGCTGCCGCGCAGGCGGCGCTGGCCACGTCTTTGCCGGGGGCATGATGGAAAAGGCAATCAAGCAGCGCTTGCTGGGCGGGCTGGTACTGGCGGCAGGTGCCGCATTGTTCCTGCCGCTGGTGCTGGACGGCTCGGGGTCGGATCTCGTGTTGCCGGCACCGCCGACGGCGCCGGCATTGCCGGCACCAGAGGCGCTGGCGCCGGCGCTGGACGCCGAGGTGGCCGCCGCCGAGCAGGCGGTGGCGGAGGCCCATGCGGCGCCGGAGGACGCGATGGCCGAGGGCGAGCCGGCGGCGCCGGCCGAGGCCCTGGTGGCGGCGCCGGTCCCCGTCCCGCCGCCAGCCCAAACCCAAACCCAGGCTCAGGCTCAGGCTCCCGCTCTCCCGCGCCACGGGGCGGGCGGCGGCGGCGAAATCCGCGCCCAGGATGGCGGCGATGCGCGCCTCCCGCCCCTCGGGGACGAGGCGCAGCGCGGGCCGCCCCTCGAGCAGCGCCTCGAAGCCCACCTGCGGCCAGGCC
>DAIRDY010000372.1:0-1825 GCA_036795935.1 Moraxellaceae bacterium
TTCATGATGACGACACATCCGTTTGACACGCTGGCCGCTGGGCGCGGCCATATTTTTTTCACGCCCTGCCCGGGCACGCAGCAGGTGCCGGCCGATGCGGCGCTGGCCACGCTCAGGAGCGCGGGCGCCGGTACGCTAGTGACGCTGATGAATGACGCCGAACTGGCTGACAACAGCGTGGCCGACATGGGTCTGCGCGTGGCGGCGGCCGGCATGGCCTGGGTGCAGTTGCCGATTGCCGACGACGCGGCACCGGGCGCCGATTTCGATGCCGCCTGGGCGGCACATGCTGCAACGCTGCGGGCGCGTCTCGCGGCCGGCGAAGGCGTGGCCGTGCACTGCAAGGGCGGCTCCGGCCGCACCGGTCTCGTGATTGCGCGCCTGCTGATGGCGCAGGGCATGGCGCATGACGAGGCCGTCGCGCAGGTGCAGGCGCTGCGGCCGAAAGCCTTGCGCCATCCGGCGCATGTCGCCTGGCTCGCACAATTTCGCCCGTAGCGGCGGATTGATCCGCACATGAACTGGGGCCTTGTGCGGATACCCCGCGGGGCGGCCCCCATAAGGGCAATCCGCACCGGATACACCCGGCAACCGAATCTGGAATGGAGAACGACATGAGCATCAAGGTAGGCATCAACGGCTTTGGTCGCATCGGCCGGCTCGCGCTGCGCGCCGCCTGGGACTGGCCTGAACTGGAATTCGTGCAGGTCAACGATCCGGCCGGCGACGCGGCCACCCACGCACACCTGCTCAATTTCGATTCGGTGCACGGGCGCTGGACGCATGAAGCCGCCGCCGATGGCGACAGCATCGTCATCGCTGGCAAATGTTTGCGCGTTACCGCCAACAAGGCGATTGCCGACACCGACTGGAGCGGCTGCGACCTTGTCATCGAGGCCAGCGGCAAGATGAAGACCGTGGCGCAACTCGAGGCCTATCTCGCGCAGGGCGTGAAGCGTGTGGTGGTGAGTGCGCCGGTGAAGGAAAAAGGCGCGCTGAACGTGGTCATGGGCGTCAACCAGCACCTGTTCGATCCGGCCGTGCACCGCATCGTCACCGCCGCTTCCTGCACCACCAACTGCCTGGCACCGGTGGTCAAGGTGATACACGAGTCGCTCGGCATCCGGCATGGCAGCATCACCACCATCCACGACCTGACCAACACGCAGAGCATTCTCGACACGCCGCACAAGGACCTGCGCCGCGCCCGCGCCTCGGGCCTCAGCCTGATTCCCACCACCACCGGTTCGGCCACCGCGATTGCGGAAATCTTCCCCGAGCTGAAAGGCCGCCTGAACGGCCACGCCGTGCGCGTGCCGCTGGCCAATGCCTCGCTCACCGACTGCGTGTTCGAGGTGGAGCGCGCCACGACAAAGGAAGAAGTGAATGCGCTGCTGAAGGCGGCGGCCGACGGCCCGCTGAAAGACATCCTGGGGTACGAGGAGCGGCCGCTGGTGTCCATCGACTACCGCACGGACCCGCGTTCGTCGATTGTCGATGCGCTCTCCACGCTGGTGGTGAATGGCACGCAGGTAAAAATCTACGCCTGGTACGACAACGAATGGGGCTATGCCAACCGCACGGTGGAGCTGGCCCGTCTCGTCGGAAACACCTGAGCCTGTGGGTGCGGATTTATCCGCACACTCACTTACGAAACGTGCCGACAAATCCGTACCTGCCACCATGTCGCGACTACAGAACCTCACGCCCGAGCTGCGCCAGTACTTGCTGGTTACCGGCAACTATTGGGCCTTCACGCTCACCGACGGCGCCCTGCGCATGCTGGTGGTGCTGCATTTCCACACGCTGGGCTATACGCCGCTGC
>DAIRDY010000373.1:0-1789 GCA_036795935.1 Moraxellaceae bacterium
CGCCTGCGCCTGGCGCCGGCACTGGCCCCGTGGCGCGACAATGAAGTGCAGGGGCCGCTGGCGGCCGAACGCCATGCCGCAGGGTTTCGCGCCGGCGATGCCGTCGTGGTCTATGCCGAGCAGGGGGCCGCGGCGGGTGACGCCGTGCTGCGCGCCACGGAAATTGCGGCCGGCCCGTTTGCAGCGCATGCCGAGGCACTGGCCGGCGAACACCGGCGCTGGTTCCTGCTCAGCCTGTTCCTGCGCGCCTTTCTCAGCCTGATTCCGCTCGCCGTGCTGGCCGGCCTGTGGCAACGTCCACCGCCCGCCTCGCCACCTTACGCACCAGACCCGGACTGACCACGCATGAGTGCCCTGCTGCTGACGCCGCTGACACTGTCGCTCGCCATCCTCGGCGTGTTCGCCCTCGCCGCCGCGCTGGCATTGCTGCTACCGGAAATGCGCGAGCGCCTGCGCCATGCCGAAATGGCACGCTGGCCCGGCACGCCGGGCACGCTGCTGCGCTGCGAGGTGGTGGCGCATGCGGACAACCAGCGACCGGCCGATGGCCGGCCACGCTGGCGCGTTGATGTCGACTACGTCTACACCGTGCAGTGCCGGGACTATCGCGGCCAGCGCATTGGCGCCGTCCCCGTGCTCTACCGGACACGCGCCGCCGCGGAAAGAGCCGCCCGCGCCTTCGTGCCGGGCCTTGCACTCGGCGTGCATTACGACCCGCACAATCCGGCCGCTGCCGTGCTGCGCCCGGTCGCCGCCGGCACGCCGCGGCTGGTCGGCGGATTGGTGCTGCTGCTGACCGGCATCGCCTGCCTGACGCTGACCGGCCCGCTGACGCCGCGCCCGCCACGGCCAGCATCAGTGATTCCGACAGAGGACTGCGCGGCCTGGCGCGGCACCTACCGGCACATGGCCGACCCGCGCTTCGTCGCGCGCTTCGTGCGCACCGGCGTCGATGCCAGCAGCGCCTCACCCTACTTCCTCAACGTGTTCACGCCGGCGCAGCGCAACTACTGGTTCCGCTTCGAGATATCGAACGGCTATGGCGGCATCCATCTCGTCCCGGTGAAAAACCCGCGCCTCACCGCCGACAACGCGCCGCCTGCCGACATTCACCAGGACGCGGCCGACCTGGCGCTGCTCAACGCGCACCGCGAGCAGTTGCGCTTCTATCCGCTCGACCACACGCTGCAGATTCTCGATTACCCGCCACAGCTGCAGGACAAGCGCGGCGGCACGCCGGCCTTCCTGCTGCTGCCCGAGCTCGGCAACCTGCTCTGGTACGAACCCGCGGTGCTCAACGGCCTGCCGGGCACCGCACGCGAAACCTTGCCGCGCGGCCTGTTCAAGCTCGCGGACTGCGAACTGAAACCGCTGCTCTGAGCCAGGCCCCGGGCCGGATGACCTGTTTCACATGAAAGGAGAACATGATGTCTTCATGGAAAAGCGCTACCGCACTCATGCTGGCCTTGCTGGCTCCGCTGGCGAAGGCCGATGTGCAGTCTGCCAGTGCCGCCGAACTGGCCTGGTTCGAGGGCCGCTGGGCGACAGGCCCGGCCGATGTGCAGGGCCATGACACCCTCGCCGCCACGGCGCCCGACTGCCAGCGCGCCGTCACCATCCGCCGCAGCGGTGCGGACCGCCTGGAGCGCGAAAGCCTCCTGCGCGACGGCAGCACGCACACCGCCGAATTCGAGATCAAGAAATTCGGCGGCAACTACCCGTGGTGGCCGGTGAGCGGCCAGCCCGGGCCGGTGGCGAAGCGCACGGCAGACAACGTGTTCGTGCTCGC
>DAIRDY010000374.1:0-1783 GCA_036795935.1 Moraxellaceae bacterium
TGCTGCACCGCTCGCGTCTCCTGCTCAAGGCCAGGCAGGCCTGAGCCTGCGTGTTGTGAAAACAAGGCCGCTGATGCGGCCTTGTTTTTTTGGTGATGCCAGTGCAATCCGCGAAGCCTCAGCGCCCCTGTGCGCCGGGCAGTACATGCTCGGCATCATGCCGGCGACGGAGGCCGGTCAGGGCCATGACCAGGCGCTCCATGCCGGTCCAGAAGCCGGCTTTTTCCAGTACCGGATTCAGCACGTTCGTCAGCACGCAATAGTGTGAATCCTTCGCGCCACGGTGATGTCTTGCGTGTTCGCGAGGTGTCTGCAACAGGCGCAGGCGCTGCAGCCAGGTGACCAGCAGCGGGTTCTCGCGCGGCCCCTGATGTGCCCACTTGTGGACCTGGTTGGCATTCACCGTCAGCACCACGAACAGCAGCAGCCACGGACTGAAAAACCCGCCCGCAATGCTGGCCAGCAAGAGCAGCAATCCAGCCAGCAGCAAGTCGCTTGAACTCTGCCACCAGCTTTTTTTCAGGAAGTCGCGCGGACGGGCATGGTGACGCAGGTTTTCTTCTGCGATGCGCCCGACGAAACGCATGCCGGGGCGGGCATAGGCATCCTCCAGCCAGTGCACAAGGCCGGAAATGAAATCGGCGAGCAGTACAGTGAAGAACAGTTTGGCAAACAGCATCTCAGGCTCCTGCAGTGCAGCTGCCGGACCGGGTGGCCGGCAGACGGGCGCAGGATGCAGGGGAGAGGGGAGCGTTCAAATACCTTAATGATGTAGTATCGAAATACGATACCCGTGGGCGTGCCCTCCGAGACGATACGGGCCGCTGCAAGGTGGCGGCGACATCCGGAGGCACAACACCGGCAAGCCGGGAGGATTGATGGCAGGCGCAGAACAACTGATTTCCACGCTGAAAAAAGTGCTCAAGTCGCGCGGCCTTACCTATGCCGACCTGGCGCGCGGCCTGGATCTGTCAGAGGCCAGCGTAAAGCGACTTTTTTCTGAAAAGACATTCACGCTGCAACGTCTCGACGAGGCCTGTCGCTTCCTGGAGCTCGACCTGTTCGAGCTGGCGCGGCTGGCCCGCGGCGAGGCGGAAGAGGTGCGCGAGCTGAGCCTGGCACAGGAAACCTTGCTGGCGGCCGACCGCAAGCTGCTGGCCGTGTTCTACCTGCTGCTCAACCAGCATGCCGCCGCGGACATCCTGCGCGACTATGTGCTGTCGGAGCCTGAACTCGTCAGGCTGATGATCAGGCTGGATCGTGCCGGCCTGATCGAGCTGCTGCCGGGCAACCGCGTGCGGCTGCGGGTGTCGCGCCAGTTGCGGCATCGCCCGCAGGGGCCGTTGCGCAAGACGCTGGGTGAGGCCATGGTCAGCGACTTTCTTGCCGTGCGCTTCGATGAGCACGACGGCCATTTCCGTTTCGAGGTGGGGGAGTTGTCGGCCGCATCGGCTGCCTTGTTGCAGCGCAAGCTGGATCGCCTGGCCGCCGAGTTCCATGAACATGCCCTGCTCGATGCCCAGTTGCCGGCCGAGTCGCGCAGGTTGCACGGACTCGCGCTCGGCGTGCGGCCGTGGAACAGCGCTGCCGAGCTGTCCGGCCTGAAACGGCGCAGCAAGCCGCCTGCAAAGCAGGGATAATCCTTGCTGCCCGCCGGATGGTCCGGGCGCGGGCCCTTTTCCCTCCAGTCTTGTGAGTACAGGCGTTTTCATGACTGATCCTGTTCGTGTGGCCGTGATCGGCGCCGGGCCTGCCGGCCTGATGGCGGCCGAAGTGCTGGGGG
>DAIRDY010000375.1:0-1740 GCA_036795935.1 Moraxellaceae bacterium
GACAAGAGGAGTGTGCCAAAGCACAGCAGCAGCCAGTGAATAAGGCGGAAAGGGTGGGCGTGGTGGAGGATTGTCATTGTTATCGTCTGTAAGGGCGTTGGTACTGGTCGCAAGCTAGCCAAGCCAGACGGGGCTGTCGATAGGTGTATTGTTCGACTGTGGCCTGCCTGCCGGCTTTGCCGGGAGGGGAGCACCATGACCGGTCCGGTCGGTAGGGGTTGCCGGTTGTTCCGGGACAGGGGCCTGGCATGGCATGTCGGCGCTGCACTTGCTGGGTGGCGCGTTGTAACAGGGCGCGCGGCTTGGCTGGTGAGGGGCGGAATCCTGTCCTCCAGGCGATCGCCCCCTGCCTTGTCATGAGTCCGGGCTTCCCGCTAAACCGCCAATTCATTTCCTTGCGCCGGATTTCCGCCAGCACACCCGCTACGACCTCGTGGCGCCCGAGTTGCAGCAGGCGGCCGAGGCCTTCCAGCAGGCGGTGCGCCGGCTCGCCACCAACCTTCCGTTCCGCCGCGCAATGCGGACTGCTAGGCTCGGCGCATCGCGTTCTCAGCAGGCAGGATACGTCATGGACTATCGCGCGCAGGTCGAGGCCTTTGTTGATGCCTTTAATGTCGACGACCTCGACCAGGTGATGAGCTTTTTTGCCAACGATGCCGAGTACGTCACCATCGAGGGGCGCCACTGTCGTGGCAAGGCGGCGATACGCGCCGAGTTCGCGGCGCAGTTTGCCGGTCGCTACGGCCGCCTGCGCTTCCTGCGCGAGCAGCTGATCATCGACGAGGCCACGCAGCAGGCGGCCGTGAGCTGGCGCTGCGTTCATGACCTCGCCGACAGCGGTGCGGCGGCCCCGCTGCAGTGGTTGCAGCGTGCGCTTGCGCGCGTGGCCGGTGCGCAGCCCTGGTGGTCCGGCGTCGACCTGTTCCGCTTCCGCGACGGACTGCTCGTCGGCAAGTACACCTATGGCAAGACAGCACTGCCGCGCTTCCACCGCGGATGATTCGGTGAGTTGAATGAAAACGCCCCGCAATGCGGGGCGTTTTCATTCGGCTGCATCGCTTCGCGGTCGCCAGCGCCGCAGCAGGGCCTGTGCCAGCAGCGGCAGCAGGCCCATCAGCATGAACAGCAGCAGCATGTCGGGTTGCAGCACGTCGGCCGGCGAGGTGACGCGTGCCAGCATGCGGCCGGCACTGACGAAAAGCAGGTCGAAGGGAAGCATGCCGAGCAGGCTGGCGACGAAAAAGGTGCGCAGCGGCAGCTCCGTCAGCCCGCACAGCATGTTGACGACAAAAAAGGGCGGTGCCGGTGCCAGCCGCAGCATGAACAGGTACAGCCCGCCGTCACGGCGCAGGCCGCGGTTGGCGCGTGCCACGGCCTCCGGCCAGCGCTGCAGCACCTGCGGGCGCAGTACGTGGCGGGTCAGCAGCATGGCCAGCGTGGCGCCGGTGGTGCAGCCCAGCGAGATCACGGCGAGCGCGAGCGGCAGCGGGAACAGCGACCCCGCGAGCAGTGCCAGCACGGTGGCCAGCGGAATCGACAGTGCCGTCAGCAGCACGCAGGTGACGAAAAAAAGCAGCGCTGACAGCAGCGGCCACTGCGTGACCCCGTCGCGCAACCGGGCATGGTGGGTGCGGGCGATGTCGAGCGCCGTCTCGCCCAGGTCGCCGGCGAAAACGGCCAGCAGCGCGACGGTGGCGAGCAACAGCAGGGGCAGCAGCCAGTGGCGCAGGGGCATGGGGC
>DAIRDY010000376.1:0-1737 GCA_036795935.1 Moraxellaceae bacterium
CTGGGTGGCGGCAGTTCGCTGGATACCGCCAAGCTGGTGGCGCTGCTGGCGGCCACGCCGCAGCCGCTGGACGGCATCTACGGGATTGGCCTCGCACGCGGTCCGCGCCTGCCGCTGGTGCAGATTCCGACCACGGCCGGTACGGGCTCCGAGGTCACGCCCATTGCCATCCTCACCACGCCCAGCCAGGAGAAGAAGGGCGTGGTGTCACCGTTGCTGTACCCGGACCTGGCCATTCTCGATGCCGAGCTGACGCTGGGCCTGCCGCCGTCGGTCACCGCCATGACCGGCATCGATGCCATGGTGCATGCCATCGAGGCCTATACCTCGAAGATCAAGAAGAACCCGCTGGCTGACGGCCTGGCCCGCGAGGCGCTGCGCCTGCTTTATGACAACCTGCCCAAGGTGCTGGCGGACGGTCGCGATGCCGGCGCGCGCTCGGCCATGCTGGTCGGCTCGATGATGGCGGGCATGGCCTTCGCCAATGCCCCGGTCGGTGCCGTGCATGCGCTCGCCTATCCCCTGGGTGGGCACTTCCATGTGCCGCACGGGCTGTCAAATGCCCTGGTGCTCGCGCCGGTGCTGGCCTACAACCTGCCGGCCGCCGAAAGCCTGTATGCGGAACTTGCCGCGGTGATCAATCCGGCACAACGTTTTGCCTCGCCGGCCGCTGCGGCAAAGTGGTTTGTCGACGACATGGCGCGCCTGGTCGCGGCCATGCCGTTTGCGCAGACCTTGCGCGCCGTCGGTGTGGGCGAGGGCGATCTCGACCTGCTGGCGGCCGATGCCATGAAGGTCGAGCGCCTGCTGGTGAACAACCCGCGGGCGATGACACTGGAGGCCGCGCGCGCCATTTACGCCGGGCAGCTCTGACGCCGGGCCAGCCCCGCCATAACATGCATCCGTTTCCCCGAGCCTGCGGCACATGCGACCGACAGGCTCCGCGCTGACCAAAAGGAGTCCTCATGCCCGCCGCCCGCCCCACGCGCGCCGATTACCCGCACTTCCTGCCGCTGGCCACGCGCTGGATGGACAACGATGTCTACGGTCATGTGAACAACGTGCAGTACTACAGCTATTTCGATACCGCGGTGAACCAGTACCTGATCGCAAAAGGCTGGCTCGACATCCATGGCGGCGAGGTGGTCGGCCTCGTGGTCGAGACGCGCTGCACCTACCATGCCTCGGTGGCGTTCCCGGATGCGCTGGATATCGGCCTGCGCGTCGAGCGCCTGGGCAACTCCAGCGTGCGCTACGGCATTGCCGTGTTCCGCGCCGGTGAAAACGACGCCGCGGCCGACGGCTATTTCGTGCATGTCTACGTGAACCGCGACACCAATCGCCCTGTGCCGCTGCCCGAGAGCCTCAAGGCCGTGCTGGCGCCGCTGCTCCTGCCTGCCGGAGAACCCGCATGAAGCTGACATTGCAACTTCCCGACCTGCTGCGCACTGACCTTTTGATCAACGGCGAATGGTGTGCTGCCGACTCTGGCGAGCGCTTTGCCGTCACCAACCCGGCAACCGGAGAGGTGATTGCCGAGGTGCCGCGGGCCGGCCACGAAGAAACGCTGCGCGCGATTGCCGCGGCCGACGCCGCATTGCCGGCCTGGCGCGCACGCACGGCCAAGGAGCGCGCCGCCATCCTGCGTCGCTGGTTCGAGCTGATGCTGGCGCACCAGGATGACCTCGCGCGCATCCTCACCTTCGAGCAGGGCAAGTCGCTGGCCGAGGCGCGTGG
>DAIRDY010000377.1:0-1717 GCA_036795935.1 Moraxellaceae bacterium
GCCCTGTATCGCGAGACCGGTGCCTGTTCGCTGGCGGTGGAAGAGGTGCCGCGCGACAAGACCGACAAGTACGGCGTGGTGTCACTGGCCGGTGAGCGCATCACCGCCATGGTGGAAAAGCCCAAGCCGGAAGTGGCACCGAGCACGCTGGCCGTGGTTGGCCGCTATGTGCTGCCCGGGCGCATTTTCTCGGCACTGGCGCAGGTACAGCCCGGTGCCGGTGGCGAAATCCAGCTCACCGACGGCATTGCCGCGCTGCTGGCCGATGTTGAGTTCCGTGCCCACCGCTTTGCCGGTGTGCGCTACGACTGCGGCAGCAAGCTTGGCCATCTGCAGGCCAATTTCGCCTATGCCATGAAAGACCCGGCGCTCGCCGCTGCGCTGAGGCCCTGGCTGGCGGAGCAGTTGGCATGAGTCGCAGCGAGCCGGCGGTCGCAGGCTCGGCGCGCAGCCGGTTGCCGGCCTGGCAGGCGCTGCGGGCGCGTGCGGCCGACATGCAGCGCCGCCATCTGCGCGACCTCTGGCAACCGCCTGGGCGTGCCGCGGCATTGAGCCGCCGCGCGGGGCCCTTGCTGCTCGATTTCAGCAAGCAGCGCCTGTGCCCGGACGATCTGGCCGCGCTGCTGGTGCTGGCCGACGACTGCGGCCTCAGTGCCGCGATCACCGAGCTGATGGCCGGTGCCCCGGTGAACAACACCGAAGGTCGCCCGGCGCTGCACACCGCCTTGCGTGCCGCCGCGGATGAAGTGGTGCTGGTGGATGGTCGCAATGTCATTCCCGATGTGCAGGCCAGCCTCGCGCGCATGGAAGAAATGGTGCAGCGCATCCATTCCCGGCAGTGGCGCGGTTACTCCGGCAAGCCTATACGCGATGTCGTGAATATCGGCGTCGGTGGTTCCGATCTCGGCCCGTTCATGGCCTGCAATGCGCTCGGCGAGTTTGCGCCGGCGGCGGCGCGCGACCTGCGCCTGCACTTCGTCAGCTCCATCGACGGCACCCAGATTGCCGACCTGCTCGGCGCGCTGCAGCCCGACACCACGCTGTTCATCGTCTCGTCCAAGTCCTTCACCACCGTCGACACGCTGTCGAATGCCCGCACCGCGCTGCAGTGGATGCTGGAGGACACCGGCGACGAAGAGCTCACGCTGCGTCATCACTTCATTGGCGTGTCGGCGCGCCCCGAGCGCATGAGCGAGTGGGGCATTCCCGCCGCCAACCAGATCGCGTTCTGGGAGTGGGTGGGCGGACGCTTTTCGCTGTGGTCGGCGATCGGCCTGCCGGTGGCCTTGCAGCTGGGCATGGACGGCTTCCGCGACATGCTCGCGGGTGCCCGCTTCATGGACGCGCATTTCCGCGAAGCGCCGCTGGCCGACAACCTGCCGGTGCTGCTCGGTCTTGTCGGTGTGTGGAATGCCACGTTTCTCGACATCCGTGCGCATACCGTGCTGCCGTACGACGGCCGCCTGAAATTCTTCCCGGCCTATCTCACGCAGCTGGAAATGGAGAGCAACGGCAAGTCGGTGAGCCGTGCCGGCGAGGCGCTGGACTACCGCACCTGTCCCGTGCTCTGGGGCGATGTCGGCCCGAATGCTCAACATGCCTTCTACCAGTTGCTGCACCAGGGCACGCAGGCCGTGTCCAGCGACTTCATTGCGCCGGTGCGCCGCTACGATGCGCACCGCCAGACCCAGGACCTGCAGGTGCAGCACCAGCTGGC
>DAIRDY010000378.1:0-1710 GCA_036795935.1 Moraxellaceae bacterium
ATGTTGCAGGGGTCGGCCGTCTCCCAGGCGGTGATGCGGATCTGCATCGAGGTGCGGCCGACGCGCGTGATCTCGGTGTAGCAGGAGACGACATCGCCGATGCGCACCGGCTGGTGGAAGACCATGCTGTCGATGGCGATGGTGGTGATGCGGCCGTGGGCGCGGCGGCGGGCGGCCACGGCGCCGGCCAGGTCCATCTGCGAGACCAGCCAGCCGCCGAAGATGTCGCCGTTCCAGTTGGTGTCGGCGGGCATGGCAATCGTCTGCAGCGAGATGCTGCCCTGCGGCAGGGCGGGGGCGTCGGTCATGGCGGGGCTCCGTTGGTAGGGAAAGCCCCGGTTATAGCAGAGCGTCAGCCTGGCCCGTGCCGGCGCCGGTACTCGGCCGGGGTCAGCCCGAACCAGCCACGGAAGGCACGGTAGAAGTTGGAGGGTTCGGAGTAGCCGAGGCTGGCCGCCAGCAGGTCGATGTCCACCTCGCTGGCCGCCAGTGCCTCGTGGGCATGCTGGCGCCGGCACTGTTCATACAGGAGCTGGAAGCTGCTGCCCTCCTCGCTGAGCCGGCGCTGCAGCGTGCGCGGGGTCAGGCCCATGGCCTCGGCAATCGTCGGCAGGTCGACCAGGCGCCGGCCCAGCTGCTCGCGGATCAGGCGCTGCACGCTGCCGGCCGTGGTTTCCGGCTGCGGCCGGCAGGCCAGCCGGCGTGCCGCCTGGGCCCGCAGGTACTGGTAGAGGCCCGGGCTGTGCCGGGCCATCGGCAGCTCGAGCAGGCGGCGGTCGAATTCCAGGCTGTCCTCGCCGGCGCTGAACACGATCTCCACTTCCTCGCCGAAGACCTGCGCGTACTCCGCGGCCCAGGGCGGCTCCGCATGCCGGCTGCGGAGCCGGCGCAGGCGCACCTCGCCGTCGACCAGCCGGCGTGCGATGCAGACGAAGGCGGCACAGGCCAGCTCGGTGACATACGGGGTCTCGATGCTCAGCATGTCGTCGACCAGGTGCAGCACCAGCCGGGCACGGTCGGCCGTCTCGACCAGCTCGACCCGGCCCAGCGTCGACAGCAGCGGCAGGTACTGGGTCAGCGACTCCAGCGCCTGGCCGGCGGTGGGCGCGCTGGAGACCAGCATGCCGATCAGGTCCAGCATCTCGACGCCGATCTCCTGCCCGAGGTGCAGGCCGAGTGCCGGGTCGTTGCTCAGCCGTATCGCGCTCTGCGCCAGCGCCAGCACGTCGCGGCTGCTCATCATGTCGTGGTCGAACAGGCGCTCCGGCGGCACGCCGGCATCGGCGAACACGGTGTCGAGATCGGTCTCGTCCATGGTCATGCCGAGGATCAGCAGCACGATGCTGGACGGGGTCAGCACCTCGCTCATGGAGACTCCGGGCGGCGGTGCCGGCGCCGGTAGTCAGCCGGGGTCAGTCCGAACCAGGTCTTGAAGGCGCGGTAGAAATTGGCTGGCTCGGAGTAGCCCAGATGGGCGGCCAGCGTGCTGATCTCTGGCTCGGAGTGGCTCTCGAGGTAAGTACGCGCATACTCCTTGCGCGCCTCTTCGTACAGGGCCTGGAAGTTGGTGGCCTCCTCGCTGAGCCGGCGCTGCAGCGTGCGCGGGGTCAGGCCCATGGCCTCGGCAATGCCGGGCAGGTCGACCAGGCGCCGGCCGATCTGCTCCCCGACCAGGCGGCGCACGCTGGCGGTCGCCGACTCCGGCTGCGG
>DAIRDY010000379.1:0-1710 GCA_036795935.1 Moraxellaceae bacterium
GGCGTCCCGCCATCACCGATTTTCAGAGGCTCCCTGGCGCGCGTTTGTTCAATTGCTGCGCCCCGTGGCGGCGTCCGACCATGCAGGCCTGTTGAACCCGTGCAGGCATTACCATGCAGGACCCCACCCACTCGCCTTGTGTCGGCCGCTGCCGTCTTGAAACCGACGACATCTGCCGCGGCTGCTTCCGGCACATCCGCGAGATCCGCGGCTGGGGCTTGCTGACCCCCGAAGAGCGCCGCAAAATCCTCGCGCTGCTGCCTGAACGTCGTCTGCGCCTGACGGAGGCGGCCGACAGCCCGCCCTGACACCCGCCGCACGGACTCCCGCCATGACTGATTCGCCCGCCGCCCTGACGCTCGGCACGCCTTTTTCTGCCTCTGCCACCCGTGTGCTGTTCTGCGGTGCCGGTGAACTCGGCCGCGAGGTGGTCATCGAACTCAAGCGCCTCGGCTGCGAGGTGATTGCCGTCGACCGCTACGCCAATGCACCGGCGATGCAGGTGGCCGACCGCAGCCATGTCATCGACATGCTCGACGGTGCCGCGCTGCGTCGCGTCATCGAGCAGGAACAGCCGCATCTTGTGGTGCCCGAAATCGAGGCCATTGCCACCGCCACGCTGGTGGAGATGGAGGCCGAAGGCCTGCGCGTGATTCCGACTGCACGTGCCGCCCAGCTCACCATGCATCGCGAGGGCATACGGCGCCTCGCGGCCGAGGAGCTGGGGCTGGCCACCTCGCCCTATGTGTTTGCCGATGATTTCGCGGGTTTTGCGGCGGCGGTGGAAAAACTCGGCTTTCCCTGCGTGGTGAAGCCGGTGATGTCGTCGTCGGGCAAGGGCCAGAGCGTGCTGCGCAGCGCGGCCGATCTCGAGCCGGCCTGGGCCTATGCACAGGCTGGCGGACGTGCCGGTGCCGGTCGCGTCATCGTCGAGGGCTTCATCGACTTCGATTACGAGATCACGCTGCTGACCGTGCGCCATGCCGGGGGTACGTCGTTCTGCGCGCCCATCGGCCACTTGCAGATTGATGGTGACTACCGCGAGTCCTGGCAGCCGCAGCCGATGTCGCCCGTGGCGCTGGCCGCGGCCGAGCGCATTGCCGAGGCGGTGACCACGGCGCTCGGCGGCCATGGCATTTTCGGTGTCGAGCTTTTTGTGAAGGGCGACGCGGTCTGGTTCAGCGAAGTCTCGCCGCGTCCGCATGACACCGGCCTCGTCACGCTGATCTCGCAGACGCTCTCCGAATTCGCGCTGCATGCGCGCGCCATCCTCGGCCTGCCGGTGCCGGTGATCCGCCAGCAGGGCCCGGCAGCATCCAGTGCGCTGCTGGTCACCGGCGACTCCGCCAGCATGCGCTTCGGCAATCTGGCCGCGGCACTGGCCGCGCCCGACACCGACCTCAAGCTCTTCGGCAAGCCGGAGGTGCGCGGCAGCCGCCGTCTTGGCGTCGGCCTGGCCCTGGGCGCCGACATCGACGAGGCGCGCGCCAAGGCGCGTGCCGTCACCGCTGCCATCCGCGTCGAACTCTGACGGCTTGCCGGAAGACATTTTCCAGCAGGCAGGCCGTGGCCTGCCGCTGCCCGAGCCGTGCTGCTCCGGGCTGATCCGGGCCGGTGGCACTGACACAGCCTCGCCCAAATAGCGCCGTCGAATTTCAGCCGCCGGCTTTTATACGGATGCCGAATTAAAACGCAGGCTGGCTGCCACCT
>DAIRDY010000380.1:0-1682 GCA_036795935.1 Moraxellaceae bacterium
CAGCCTCGCCCGCATGACGCAGGACGCCGGCGAGGTGCTGGGCCGGCCGGGCGACGTGAGCTTCGTGCTTGATCGTGCGGCAGAGTGGCATCTGCATCACCCGCAACTGAAAGACCGGCTGGACCTGGGCGCCGTCGCCGTCGTCGGGCATTCCTATGGCGCCTACACCGCGCTCGCCGCCTGCGGCGCGCGGCCTGCGCTGGACTGGCTGCAGCCGCCACAGGGCCGGGGCCTTGCGCCCTCGCTGGCCGAGCGGCGTGTCACCGCCTGCGTGGCGCTGTCGCCGCAGGCTCCGGGCGCACCGTTCTTCCTGCCCGAGAGCTTTGCCACGCTGGCGCGGCCGGTACTCGGCATCAGCGGCTCCGCCGACCGCCAGCAAGGCGATGTGGTGCCGGCCGCACGGCGCGAGGCGTTTGCGCTGTGGCCGGCCGGAGCGCACCGCTTCGTCTGGCTGGCCGACGCCGACCATGGCGCGTTTTCCGACAGCGGGGGCGCCAGCCGCCAGCTGCCCTCGCGCACGCGCCGCGATGCCCAGCCGCTGGTCCGTGCGGCCACACTGCTGTTCCTGGAATGGCAGCTGCGCGGCGACCGTGCCGCGGCCGCGCAGCTCGACGCAGCGAACCTGCAGCCGTTGCTGCGGGGCAAGGTGGATGCAGTGGAGGTCCTGCGGCGCTGAGCGGCCGCCACCTGCAATGACGCGCGCCGGCTCAGTTGGCCAGCGTGCGCAGGTAATGCACGAGGTGCCAGATTTCGTCGTCGT
Organism: Moraxellaceae bacterium; assembly: GCA_036795935.1. Classification (GTDB taxonomy): domain Bacteria; phylum Pseudomonadota; class Gammaproteobacteria; order Pseudomonadales; family Moraxellaceae; genus UBA2031. The sequence goes on from DAIRDY010000380.1 coordinate 761, forward strand.
CGAGCGTGCTGAACGGCGGCATGCCGGTGCCCGGCGAACCATTGCGCACAATCCAGAACAGCTGCCCGTCAGGAATGCCGTTGACAGTGGCCGCACAGGCAAAGTTGCGTGGCGGCGGGGTGTAGCGTGAAGAAAGCGACCCCTCGCCATCGCCATGGCGCCCGTGGCAGCCGGCACAGCTGAGCTGGTAGAGCGCATGCGCGCGCCGCAAGTCCAGCGCCGACACGGGCAAAGGATTGGTCATCGACAACTCGGGCTCGGGTGCCTGCCCGGTGAAGCGTGGCTGCGGACACGCCAGCACCTCCGGTGCCGGCGCCTGTGTCGCGCAGCCGGCCGGCAACAGTGCGATGGCACCAAGCACGGCAGCAAGCAGGGAACGGTGACGGCGGACTGGAGTCATGGGCATGGGCACCTGAGGTGTCGTGATGCTCGCACTATGCCAAGCACAGGCCGCGGGCGGTGATGATGCAAATCAAGCGAAAAGGCCGCCATCGGCCTTGTTTGTCCACTTGCGGTGCGCGGCCTTGTGGCAAGGCCACGTGGACGGACGCCGTCAGGGCGCGCGCTTGCGTGAAAAGTCGTCGATGGCGCGCAGCACGTCGCGCCGGCTGATCTGGCCCACCAGCAGGCCGGCGGCATCCACCACCGGCAGGCGGCGGCGCTTGTGGTTCAGGAACAGCTCGGCTGCGGTGATGATGCTTTCTTCCGGGCTGATGCTTTCGATCTCGGCCGACATGAAGTCGCCGACCAGGCCGCTGCTCATGTTGTGATAGCCCGCATGCAGCACGTCCTTCAGGCAGTCGGACTCCGAAAACACACCGACCAGCTTGCCGTCCAGCAGTACCGGTGCACCGGAAATGCCGTGCTCAAGAAACAGGCGGATGGCTTCGTCGATGCTGGTGACCGGACTCAGCGTGACGAG
>DAIRDY010000381.1:0-1681 GCA_036795935.1 Moraxellaceae bacterium
TGCAGCGCGGCCAGGCAGGCCGTGCGCAGGTCGTCATGCAGCACGCCGCTCACGCCATTCACCACCACATCGCGCGGCCCCGTCACCGGGTAGGCCGCCACCGGCAGCCCCGAGGCCATGGCCTCCAGCATCACCAGGCCAAAGGTGTCGGTGCAGCTCGGGAACACAAACACGTCGCCCGCGGCCATCAGCGCCGCCAGCGCCTCGCCGAAGCGGTAGCCGGTGAAGTGCGCGTCCGGAAACTGCTGCTGCAATGCCGCACGCGCCGGCCCGTCGCCGATCACCAGCTTGCTGCCCGGCAGGTCCAGCGCGAGGAAGGCCTCGATGTTTTTCTCCACGGCCAGCCGCCCCGTGTACACCCACACCGGGCGCGGCAGGTCCAGCGCGCAGGCTTTCGCGGGGGCAAACAGCGCGGTGTCCACGCCACGGCTCCACAGCGCCAGATGCGAGAAATGCTGCGCCGCCAGGCGGTCGCGCATGTGCGGCGTCGGCACCAGCGTCGCCGCCGCCGGCCCGTGGAACCAGCGCAACAGCGCATACGTCCACGACAGCGGCACCGGCAGCCGCGCATTCAGGTATTCCGGAAACTGCGTGTGGTACGAGGTGGTGAAGCGGCGGCCGTGGCGCAGGCACCAGGCGCGCGCCGCAAGGCCGACCGGCCCCTCGGTGGCAATGTGGATGTGCTCGGGATCGAAGTCGTCCAGCAGCGTTGACAGCCGCCGGCCCGGCAGCAGCGGCAGCCGGATTTCCGGGTAGCCCGGCAGCGGAAAGGTGCGGAAGCCGCTGGCCGGCGAGAAGACTTCGACGACGTGACCGAAGTCCTGCAATTGCTCGCGGGTGCGGGTGAGGGTGGTGACCACGCCGTTGACCTGGGGGCTCCACGCGTCGGTGCAGAGGGCGATTCGCATGCCGGCATTGCAAGCGCCGCGCATGACGCTCCGCTTGCAGCGGCGTGAAGCTTGCGTGAAAAGCGGCCGATGGCGACAGCCGCCGGCCAAACGCGCCACGCCGCGTGGCGGCTGTCATCGCGCTGTCACGCGCATGCAAACAAAGCGTCGCAACGCGGGCAGAGCATGGCGGCATGAAAACCAAGAGCCTGCTGTTCCCTGCTGCACCCCCGACACCGCCGCGCGCCCTGGCGCGCTGCGACGTGCTTGAACGCAACCTCTGCCTGGCCATCAACCGCAGCGCGCGCCGCCGCGCCGTGCGCCTGTTCTTCGCCGGCATCAGCCGGCTCGGCGACGGCGTGTTCTGGTATGTGCTGATGGCCACGCTGGCGCTCACGCAAGGCAGCCACGGCCGCATCGCCGCGCTGCAGATGGGCCTGACCGCGCTCGCTGGCGTTGTCCTCTACAAGCTGCTGAAAGAACGGCTGGTGCGCGAGCGGCCCTTCATCTCGCACAGCGACATCCTCTGCGGCACGCCGCCGCTGGACCGCTACAGCTTTCCGTCCGGCCACACGCTGCAGGCCGTGCTGTTCACCACCGTCGCGCTCGCCTGGTTCCCCGCGCTCGCGCCGGTGCTGCTGCCGTTCACGCTGCTGGTGGCGCTGTCACGCATGGTGCTGGGGCTGCATTACCCCACGGACGTGGTGGTGGGCGCCGCAATCGGCTTCGCGCTCGCGCGCGGCGCGCTGTGGGTGTGGCCGGCGGGGTGAGGGCGGTGTCTGCCGGATGCTGGA
>DAIRDY010000382.1:0-1668 GCA_036795935.1 Moraxellaceae bacterium
GCGTCATCGCCCTGCTCATGACGCTCGTGGTCAGCCTGGGCTCGCTGCCGGCCGCCGCACAGGAAGTTCTCGACGACCAGATCAATGCACGCCCGACGGCCCTGGCCATGTTCAGCGATGCCGTTTTCGTGCGGCCGCTGCTGCTGGCCGGCACACTGGTCGGCACCGGCGCCTTCGTGCTCACCCTGCCCTTCTCGGCGCTGGGCGGCAACGTCAAGGAAACCGCCGACACCCTCGTGGTCGGCATCGCGAAGTCCACCTTCACCCGCTGCCTGGGCTGCACCGCCACCCAGGACGAGTGGAAGAACCGCCGCATCAAGGACGAATGAAGCAGCCTCCAATAAAAAACCCGCCAGCTGGCGGGTTTTTTATTGTCTAAATATCGGTGAGACGACGGTATTTGGCCTGCAACTCGGCCTCGGACTCCGGCCACTCCGGGTCTTTGGGAATGCAATCCACCGGACAGAGGCTGACGCACTGCGGCTCGTCGAAATGCCCGACACACTCGGTGCAGCGCGCCGGATCAATCACGTAAATCTGCGGCCCCATGGCAATGGCCTGGTTGGGGCAGGCAGGTTCGCAGACATCGCAGTTGATGCACTCGTCGGTGATCCTGAGCGCCATGGCGCCCTCAGCTGCCGCCCAGCTTGCGGCGGAAGGCGTCGACAACCTGCGGTGGCACGAAGCGGGTGACATCCCCACCCAGCACGGCAATCTCGCGCACCAGCGTCGAGGAAATGAATGACAGGTGCTCGGCCGGCGTCAGGAACACCGTCTCGAACTCAGGCATGAGCTGCCGGTTCATGTTGGCCAGCTGGAACTCGTACTCGAAGTCGGACACGGCACGCAGACCGCGCAGCACCACATTCGCATTCTGCTCCTTCACGAAGAAGGCCAGCAGCTTGGAGAACCCCTGCACCTCGACATTGGGCAGATGCGCCAGCACTTCTCGCGCCAGCTCCACGCGTTCCTCGAGCGAGAACAGCGGCCCCTTCTTGTTGCTGCTGGCAACGGCCACGATCACGTGATCGAACATGCGGGCGGCGCGTTCGATCAGGTCCTTGTGGCCATTGGTGATGGGATCGAAGGTACCGGGGTAGACAACACGGGTGCGGCTCATGCGGAGCCTCCATCAGACCTGCGGATGCGGCGGAGCATAGCGGATTGCCGAGCCACACTCCACGCCGCACAGGGCGCTCAGGGGGTTATGGTGGCCACCGCACGCCCCAGCTTCTCCTGGCTCCAGGCCACAGCTGCCTCAGGCGCCGCCCCCTGATAAACGGTCGTACCCAGACCAGGCCGGTCAAGCTCGACCGTGCCGTGGACGTTGGTCACATAAACCCCCTTGCCATCAAGCATGATCACATCCAATCCCTGCTCCGTGACACCGAAACCACCCCAAAAGTCCGTGCCACGCACGCCAATAGTGGCTACTGGCGTGCGCACCTCGTAGCGCGCCGCGCGGCGAGTGATGCCGGCAGTCACACTGCGGAAAGCTCCGCTGGCCAAGTCAAACAGCGCCACATTAGGGCGCTCACGGTAAAGACGATAATCACGCAGCGTGAAATCACTGCGCCTGCCGACTGTAACCAGCGAGCCATCCCTCAGGCGCAGCTCGACAATACTCGCCTCGCCCGTCACGAAACGATCCCCGCGGCATAACTGCTG
>DAIRDY010000383.1:0-1668 GCA_036795935.1 Moraxellaceae bacterium
GGCGTAAAGGCCGCAGTCGGGGCGGGAGGTGGGTCGGCGGGATGAGTGGAGGGCCGTCGAGCGGCTCTGCTGCCCTTGCGGGAGCCGCCTGTGGTCGCCTTACAGAAACACGGTGGCGGGTACGCCAAAGCGCGCGGCCAGTGCCTTGGCGACGGTCTTGCTGATGGCGCGCCGCCCGGCCAGATAGTCGGAAATGCGACCCTGTGGCGCGCAATCGGCCAAGTCGGCCTGGCTCAGGCCGTGCTGGTCCATCAGGAAACGCAGCACCTCGGCGGGGCTGGCCTCGGGAATGGCCACATGTTCCGCTTCCCAGGCCATGACCTGCTCGGACAGGAAGTCCAGCACATCGGCCAGCGGGTGGTTTTCGTCGTCACCGATGTCGCGCAGCAGCTTGTCGATGAGCGCGCTCGCACGCGCATGGTCAGCGGCACTGCGTACAACGGTAACGCCCACTAACTCACGGAAGGGGGTCCATGCGTTCAGGATGTCCTGGGTGGCCGGAAGCTCGGCATGACGGCTTTTCATGATTTCCACTTTCCCTTGTCGTACTCCGCGTGGGTGAGCACGTGACGGATGTAGACCTTGCCGCGGTTGTAGTGAATCACGGCGATCAGGCGGTATTTGTTGCCGCCGATGTTGAACACCGTGAAAGGCGCCACGTAGTCGGCACTGGCAAAGACCTCGCGCAGCGCATTGAAGTCGGCAAAGGTGCCGACCTCCATCAGCCGGTGCCAGGCCGAAAGCGGCTCCCGGGCATCGGGATGGCGGCTCCAGAAAGCCACCAGGGCGGGCTTGGCGATGATGTGCATGCCGGCAGCATATACCAAAATGGTATTGCGTCAAGCCGGCCGGCACCCGGCGCATAGCCATGCGCGCAGGCCGCCGCCTAGAATCCCGGCTTTGCCACCGAACAAGGACGCGCCCGTGACGGAGCACGCCACCCTCGCCGACAGCACGGCGTTTGCCATTGCCGATGCCGCTATCGACGCCTTCATTGCCCGCTGGCGCAACGCCGGCGGCAGCGAGCGCGCCAACTACCAGCTGTTCCTGACCGAGCTTTGCGAGTTGCTGGGCCTGCCCAAGCCCGACCCGGCCAGCGACTCCACGCGCGACAACGCCTATGTGTTCGAGCGCCGCGTGCTCATCCGCAATGCCGACGGCAGCGAGAGCAACGGCTTTATCGACCTCTACCGGCGCGGCGCCTTCGTGCTGGAGGCCAAGCAGACCGGCAAGACGCTGGACAGCTCGGGCTGGGACAAGGCCATGCTCCGCGCCCACAACCAGGCCGACCAGTACGCGCGCGCACTGCCGGCCGACGAAGGGCGCCCGCCCTTCATTCTGGTGGTGGATGTCGGCCGCAACATCGAGCTGTATGCCGAGTTCAGCCGCTCCGGCGCCACTTACACGCCCTATCCGGATGCGCGCAGCCATCGCCTGCGTCTGGAAGACCTGCGCAAGGAAGAAGTCCGCGAGCGTCTGCGCGCCGTGTGGCTGGACCCGCTGGCGCTGGACCCGTCGCGGCGCTCGGCGCGTGTCACCCGCGAAATTGCCGACCAGCTCGCCAGGCTCGCCAAGTCGCTGGAAGGGGCCGGGCATTCGCCGCAGCAGGTGGCCGGCTTTCTCATGCGCTGCCTGTTCACCATGTTTGCCGAAGACGTGGGCCTGCTG
>DAIRDY010000384.1:0-1664 GCA_036795935.1 Moraxellaceae bacterium
GGATTGAGCATCGCGGTGACCGCCAAGGCCGGCATCGCCGCCACGCCGACCACCACCGACCTGGCGAAATACCTGGGCGACATGCAGGCCGCCGCAGGTCAGGCGGAGACGAAAGCGCTCACCGCCCAGGCCGATGCCGCCACGGCGCGCACCGCGGCCAACACCGCGAAGACGACCTATGACAATAACGTGACGACCTTGTACAACACCGCGCACGGCTATGACCGTGCCGGGAATCCGCGCGACACCCATCTCGCTACCGCGCTGGCCGACTACCGTGCCTACCTGGATGCACGGGCGGCCTACGAAACGCTCAAGGGTGCGGCGGACAATGCCCGCAAGGAAGCCAATGACACCGCCGCCGCGCTGAATGCGCCGGCATTCGAGCTGCCTGCGGGCCTGCCGGCGGACGTGAATACCCAGGTGACGTCGGGCGACAAGTTCAAGCAGATCCAGCAGGATATGCAGGCCAGCCTGCGCGCCAAATCCGCGGAGCTGAACGCGGCGGCAACCGCCGCCGAGCAGCAGGCCGCCTCTGCGCTGACGACATCGAACTCCGCATGGACCAAGTACACCGCCTCGCGCGATACCGCCATCAATGCGTACAAGTACAGCTACAGCACGACCGTGGATAACAAAACCACCACGACCCATGTCGATGGCTCCGCCCAAGTACGTACCGCGCTGGACAACACCACCAGGGCGTATGAAACCTACCTTGCCAGCGACCGTGCCGCCACCGAAAAGGAACGCGCCGCGGCCGCCGCACGCAACAGCGCGAACGGTCTGCAAGCCTCGATGACCAATTTCCAGAACGAGCTCAACAAGGTACCCGCCAGCGGGACGACGCCTTCAGCCATCTCGGTATGGCAGGGCGCGGAAGCGATCCTGCGCCAGGCGGACCAGTCAGGAACCGTCAAATGATGCAACCACAACATCATCCGCGACACACCCGACACCGGATGCGGGGCCATACGCTGGTCGAGCTGGCGCTGGCGATGGTGATCGCCGGCCTGATCGGCCTGACGCTCTGGCAGCTTGCGCCGCGCGTCAAAAGCCTGCCGGCGGTGGCGCGCCTGACCGCCACGCCGCTCGAGAGCGCCGAACAGGCATTGCAGGGATACGCGCTCATCCACGGCCGACTGCCGCTCCCTGCCAGCACGCCGGGCGGCGCCGAAGATGCGGCCTTTACCGGGACCACCGGCTGGCTGCCATCGCAAACCCTCGGCATCACTCTGCGCACCCCGATCCGTTACGGCATCTATCGCGCACCATCGGCGAATGTCTCCCTCGACGCCGACCTGGCGACAGCGAAGAACCGTTACGTGCAGCTGCTGCCGCCGGGAGCGATTGCGGCGGGGATCAACGGACTTGATTTCTGCGCGGCGCTGATCAACGTGCAACGCACGCCGGGTGCGTCGCTGACCGCCGGCACGCCCGCCGCCCCGATCGCCTATGGGCTCGCTGTCGCGGGTACTGACGGGCAGTTCAGCGGCCTGAATACAACGGCGGGCCGTTTCGAAGCGGGTGGCACGCCGAAGAACGCTGCTTACGATAACGAAACCGTGACCGTGGGTGCGCCGGAGCTGTTCGGCAAGCTCGGCTGCGCCGGCCGCATCACCGCCGCCAACAGTGCCGCCCGTGCCGCCTATGCGGCGTACGAC
>DAIRDY010000385.1:0-1661 GCA_036795935.1 Moraxellaceae bacterium
GCGCCATGAGCGTTGCCCTGTACATTGTCTGCGAGCGTGACATCGACGGCTTCGATCCTTTCGTCAACGGCAAGGCCGTCGGCCATGCCGACGAAGAGGCGCTGGAGGCAATCTGTGTCGAGCTTGGCGTGCCGCCGCTGATGGCCTTCTACAGCGAAAACCCTGACGTGCTGGCCGAGTTTCTCGACGAGGAACTGGAAGACGAGGCGCCCTCGCGCGACGAGCTGCCGGCAGAGGAATGGTTCAGTGCCGCTGACGGCCTGGTGACGGTGGAGGCGCTGGCCGGCCACCTGCAGGCACACCCGGCCGCGCTGCCCGATACGGTTGCCATTGTCGAAGACCTGCGTGAATACGCGCAGGTGCTCACGCGCCTGAAAAAGGAAAAGGTGCGCTGGCATTTCGCGATGGACTTCTGAGATGCCGGCTTCCGCAGCACGCGGATTGTCTGCCAGTCATGGCAGGTTGTGTCGATGAGCTGGCGCCGTGCCTGGCTGGCCTGGCTGTTGATCGTGGCGGTGGAGTCGCTGCATGGCGTGCTTCGCGCCTGGCTGCTGGTGCCGCGCATCGGCGACCTGCCTGCGCGCCAGTGGGGCGTGCTGAGCGGCGCCCTCCTCATTTTCCTGATCGCCTGTGCCACGGTGCGCTGGATAGGCGCAGAGCGCCTCCGGCAGCAGTTGCAGGTCGGCCTGCTGTGGGCGGTGCTGATGCTGGCTTTCGAGTGTGCGCTGGGCATGGCGCTCGGCTATCCGCGCGAGCGCCTGCTGGCGGACTACCGCCCGGACCAGGGCGGCTACATGGGCTTCGGCCTGCTCTTCCTGCTGCTCGCCCCCGCACTTGCTGCGCGGCTGCGCAGGCACTGAGCCGGCTGCTGCCGCTTCCCTGCCGCAGTTACTGCGACAGCATGGGGATGACGGCGGCAGCGGCGACAAAAAGTACCAGCAGCACCAGCAGCCCGACAAAGAACCAGACAATCTTCGATGTCTTGTACTTGATGTGTGGCGTCAGCGCGATGATCTGTGCGTAATCCTCGGCAAAGATGCGCTGGCCGCGATGGCTGTGCAGCAGGTAAAGAATGTAGGCATTGACCACGGTGCCGACCGGAAAGCCCAGCAGGCCGAGGGTTGCGAGCAAGGTAGCCGGCAGGCGGGCGTTGCTGCGCAGCTTGCGCAGGCCCGTACCCGTGATGATGTAGCCGGCAGCAAGCAGCAGGAGCACGGCCATCCACAGGGGCTGTCCGGCCTGCAGGAAGCCCGCGGCGCCCGCCATGGCGCCACTCAGCCAGAAAAGCAGGCCGACGGCCTTTAGCGACGCCTCATGCTGGATGTGATCGCGACGCACGAGTTCGGCGGTGAGCTGTGCGGTGTCGCTGCGGTCTGCAACGTCGTCAAGGTCGGCAGCCGGTGCCTGATAGGGATTGGTTGACATGGATTTCCCTGGTTGTGGTGAGGAGGCGGCGAGTCAAGCACAGTGGCGCGCGTGAAATAAGTTCGGGAAATACGGGCGGCCGCCGCGCAGCCGGCAATGGCGTCAGTGCAGGGTAAGTCTGTCTCAGGGCGCGAGCGGCGCGTCGAGCAAGCGGCTGTCGCTGTCCGGCGTGCCGGGCGCTGCCAGTGCCGCGGCCATTTCGGCGTCGGCTTCGTCCTGCACGCTGGCGGCGTCCT
>DAIRDY010000386.1:0-1658 GCA_036795935.1 Moraxellaceae bacterium
GCAACAAGGAGTTGCTGATGTCGGACGGGCCGCGCAAGATTTCCCCGTTCTTCGTGCCCGGCTCCATCATCAACATGGCGGCGGGCATGCTCGCCATCCGTTTCGGCCTCAAGGGGCCGAACATTGCGGTGACCACGGCCTGTACGACCGGCTCGCACTGTATCGGCCTCGCCGGGCGCATGATTGCCTATGGCGATGCCGACGTGATGCTGGCGGGCGGCGCCGAAAAAGGTTCCAGCCCGCTCGGCATGGCCGGCTTCTCGGCCGCCCGTGCATTGTCCACGCGCAACGACGACCCGCAGGCGGCCAGCCGTCCCTGGGACCGCGACCGTGACGGCTTCGTGCTCGGCGATGGTGCCGGCGTGATCGTGCTCGAAGAGTACGAGCATGCGAAGGCGCGTGGCGCGAAAATCTACGCCGAGCTCATCGGCTTTGGCATGAGCGACGATGCGTTCCACATGACGGCGCCCAGCGAGAATGGCGAAGGCGCAGCCGCAGCCATGCGCAACGCACTGCGCGATGCCGGCATCGCGCCCGAGGACGTCGACTATGTAAATGCGCATGGCACCTCGACTGAGGCGGGTGACGTGGCCGAATCGCAGGCCATCGAGTCGGTGTTCGGCGCGCATGCGCAGGCGCTGGCCGTGAGCTCGACCAAGTCGATGGTCGGTCACCTGCTGGGAGCTGCAGGCGCGGTGGAAGCCATTTTTTCCGTGCTCGCCATCCGCGACAACATCGCCCCGCCGACGATCAATCTCGACAACCCCGCCGAGGGTTGCCGCCTCGACTACGTGCCCAAGGTGGCGCGTCCGATGCAGATCGACGTGGCGCTGTCGAACTCCTTCGGCTTCGGCGGCACCAACGGCTCGCTGATCTTCCGGCGCGTGTGATGGCGGCGGGCCGCGTCTGGGTCAACGGCCTGCCGTCAGCGCAGGTCGATGTGGCGGATCGCGGCCTCGCCTATGGCGACGGCCTGTTCGAAACCCTGCGTATTGCGCAGGGGCGTGCCGTGCTCGGCCAGCGTCATCTCGAGCGTCTGGCGGCGAGCGCCGCTGCACTCGGGATTGCCCTCGACATCCATGCCCTGTCTGCCGATTTCCAGCGCTTTCTCGCGGGTTGCGGCGATGCCGTCGCCAAGATCGTGGTGACCCGCGGCGTTGGCGGGCGCGGCTATCTGCCGGCGCCCGATCTTGTGCCGACGGTGATCTTTTCCCTGCATGAGGCGGTGGCCCCGGAGCCTGCACTGGCCGCTGACGGCATTGTTGCCGTCACGCTCGTGCAGCGGCTCGGCAAGAGTCCGCTGCTGGCCGGCCACAAGCACCTGAACCGTCTCGAGCAGGTGTTGCTGCGCCGCGAGCTGGCGCAGCATGCCGGCGCACGGGAGGCGGTGGTCTGCGACGTCGACGGTCTTGTTGTCGAAGGCGTGGCCGGCAACCTGTTTTTTGTTCGCGATGGTGAGCTGCATACACCGGCGTTGCGGCATGCCGGTGTGGCTGGCGTGATGCGGGCCGAGGTGCTGGCGGAGGCGTCGTGTGCGGGCATTGTCGTGCGACAGGGCGATTATCTGCCGGCGGCGCTGCATGACGCCGATGAAGTGTTTTTTTGCAACAGCGTTCACGGCATCCTGCCGGTACGCGAGCTCGACGGCAGGCCATTCG
>DAIRDY010000387.1:0-1656 GCA_036795935.1 Moraxellaceae bacterium
GGGCGAGTTGTCCTCGCGCGTGGCGGCCAGCATGGCCAGCCAGTGCTGCACGGCGGCCGGCAGCGGCGGGCTGGGCGCGTCGTGATGAAGTGGCTCCAGCACTTCGCGCGGATCGAGGCGACGGCCGCCGCCGGTGAAGGCCATGCGTGCCAGTGCCTGCGTGACCACGGTGTCGCCGACACGGAAGGCATGTTCGATGTAGTAGTAGCGCGCATCCCAGCCGACGATGCGGGTGTCGATCTCGAAGTGCTGGCGCGGCAGCAGCGAGCGGTAGTAGCTGATGGCGATGTTGGCGACGAGGAAGTTCTGCCGGCGCCGGAACACCCCGAACACGCCGGTGCGGATGCTGTGCTCCAGCCGCGCGCGGTCCAGGTAGGACAGGTAGCGCGCGTTGTTCACATGCCAGTTCAGGTCGAGGTCGCCGAGGCGCACGCGGTGGCGGGTGGTGACGGTGTCGGTCAGGCCCTTGCTGGGGTAGCGGTCCCAGCCGAACAGCAGGGTCAGGAAGAAGCGGAAGAGGGCGGCCATGGCAGGCTCCGGGGCGGCGGTCCCGCCTTGTAGCGGGGGCGTGACTGCTGCGTCAAGTCGCCTGACAAGCCCGGACAGCAGTGATATGCTGCCGGCCCGACTCGCCAGTCGCATCCCTAACCCCTTAATTTTCAAGAAGGTGTCAGCATGGATCTGTCCAACAAAGTCGCCATCGTCACCGGCGGCGCCTCCGGTCTCGGCCTTGCCACGGTCGAAGCCTTTCTCGCCAAGGGCGCCAAGGTCGCCATTTTCGACCTGAACGAAGAGCAGGGCCGGAAGACCGCCGACCAACTCGGCGCCAACGCCCTGTTCGTCAAGGTGAACGTGGCCGACGAAGCCTCGGTGCAGGCCGGCATCGACGCCGTGGTCGGCACGTTCGGCGCCGTGCACGTGGCCGTGAACTGTGCCGGCATCGGTTCCGCGCAGCGCACCGTGGGCAAGAACGGCCCGCACTCGCTGGAAGTGTTCAACAAGGTCATCGCCGTCAACCTGGTCGGCACCTTCAACGTCACCCGCCTCGCGGCCGTGGCCATGCAGAAGAACGAGGGCCTGGCCGACAACGAGCGCGGCGTGGTCATCAACACCGCCTCGGTGGCGGCCTTCGACGGCCAGATCGGCCAGGTGGCCTACTCGGCCTCCAAGGGCGCCGTGGTTGGCATGACCCTGCCCATCGCCCGTGACCTCGCCAGCATCGGCGTGCGCTGCGTGACCATCGCCCCGGGCATCTTCAACACCCCGCTGATGAACGCCGCGCCGGACAGCGTCAAGCTGCCGCTGATCGAGATGACGCAGTTCCCCAAGCGCCTCGGCCTGCCCGAGGAATACGCCAAGCTGGCCGCGCACATCGTCGAGAACACCTTCATCAACGGCGAGACCATCCGTATCGACGGCTCCATCCGCATGGCACCGAAGTGACCGCCTGACTGCTGCGTTGCGTGTCATGAAAAAGCCCGGCATTGCCGGGCTTTTTCATGCATCGGATTGCTGCGCTTCACGCGCGCTTGCCGGGCGATGCCCACCACCGGCCCGTGTTTCAGCTGCCCTTCACCACTTCGCTGGTGCGCCGGAAATCCAGCTCGATGTCGCGCATGCGGAAGCGGAAGTCGCCGGTCTTGCGGTCCTCGAAGT
>DAIRDY010000388.1:0-1648 GCA_036795935.1 Moraxellaceae bacterium
CGGCGCACCGCCTGCTGGAAGGCCTCGGCCGCCTGCTGCAACTCGGGCGCCACGAAGTCGTAGCGGGTGTGCTGCAGCGGATTCAGCGTGATGGTCTTGAAGTACATCTCGCGCGCCATGCGGTGACGGAAGACATCGGTACGGCGCAGGGCCTTGTCGAGCTGCACGGGACGCCCGCGCGAAGGCGCCGGCACGCGCATGCGCAGCGGCAGCTTGTTCACCGGCAGCACGGCATAGGCATGGTGGTCGGCCGAGTGCACCACCGACACGTTATGGATGTAGGTGGCCACGGCCTCGGCCAGCGTGTCGCCCTCGAAAATCTGGCGGCCGTTCGGAAAGCCGGGCACATGGCGCGCAATCTCGTCGGCCCAGCGCTTCACGTCGGCATCGCCCGGCGCCACGGCGGCCACCACCTCCTTCACGAAGGCGAGGATCACCTCGTACCAGGCGGCAAGGAATTCGCCGTAGCGGCCGTAGGTGTATTCACCACCGGGACGGAAACGGTAGGCCGGGTAAGTGCTGTTGCCACGCACACCGCGGTAGGCACGGCCCATCAGCGTGAGGAAGCCGTCGCGCGGCAGCGTGAACGGCGTATAGATTTCCTGCTGGTTGTTGTGCGCCACCGAGCGGTCGATGTAGAGCACGGCGAAATCCAGCGGCAGCTGCATGTAGTGGTGCGGCGCCAGCAACTGTGCCAGCACGTGTGCCGGCGGCAGGATGGTCTTGGACAGCGCATTGATCGGGTCGGCCGGGAAATGGATGCGCGGGTGTAGGCCGAGGATCAGCGCCAGCGTTGCGCCCTGCAGCAGGTGGCTCTTGGCCAGCAGCCAGTGGTCGCCATCGACGGGCGTAAACACTTCCTTGCCGAAGGCAATGGCCAGCAGCGTGTGCACGCCGGCCTTGTTGCGGTGCAGCAGCGCGACGCCAACGCCGTTGTGCAGGCCGGGCAGCGTCGGCAGGCCCTCGAGGATGCGCGTGTCCACCTTGAGCAGGTGGCCGCCGCGCGGCTTGCGCACGCCGGCGAACAGCGCCTCGTCGCGCGCATCCAGCGTCTCGCTCAGGTTGCGCACCAGCGGCGTGTCGGTGACGTAGCCGACAAATTCCTCGTCGGTGCAGGTTTCCAGGCCCGGCTTGCGCAGGCTGAAGGCCAGCGCGCGCGGCCAGTACTCGCGCAGCATACGCACATAGCGGTCGACGATGCGGCGCAGGAAGTCGCCGATCTCGCCCTCGGGCACATGGAGCACGGTCGGCGGCAGGTTCACCGGGTCGTGCGGCGACGGCTGCGGCCACGGCGCCTTGATGGCGAACTTGTAGTGCGCCGGGTACTCGTCCTGGTAATGGCCGCTGAAATCGTCGTCGAGGCCGGCGAACCAGCGGCGCACGTCGCGGTGCGGCACCATCAGCCAGCTGGTGAGCTGGCGGAAACTCCAGCGCGAGGGAATGAAGGAAGTGACGGTTTTCAGCGGGGATTCGTTGGCGTCCTGGCTCATGGCGGGGTCTGCGGCGGTTCAGGGAGGGCGCGATTCTAGCAAGAGCGGATGACCGGACGGTTAGCCACACGGCCCAGCACGGATTCAACGCAAGCGTCGTGCGCGCGCCTCATGCCAGCCGACCAGCGACAGCGCCATGATGGCGACATTGATGATGA
>DAIRDY010000389.1:0-1644 GCA_036795935.1 Moraxellaceae bacterium
GCGCTTGAGTGCGCTGGCGATGGTGTAGATCTCCGAGGCCGAAAAGCCGGCGCCGTTGACACGGATGACGGTGTCCGCTGCCGCGGACAGCTGCGCGGGGCTTTCGCCGCGGCCGGCCCACAGGTTGCGCGCCACCTGCCGGGCGCTCTCGATGGCGGCCCGGTGCGCCTGTGCGGCCTGTGCCGCGGCCTGCTGCGCCGCCACGGCTGCCGCCCGTGCGGCGGCTTCCTGGCGTTCGCGTTCGGCCGCTTCGGCCCGCCATTTCGCCATCTGCTCGGCCTGCTGCCGGGCATGCAGTGCGGCCTGACGGACCTCCTCGCGCCGCTTCTCTTCCTTGGCCTCAAGGGCCTCGGCAATCGCGGCGGACATGCCTTCCAGCGATGGCGACCTGACCGTGCCCAGCTCAGGCAGGTAACGGCCGACCTCGATGTAGGACGACACCATGTAGCGCGTCAGCAACTGCCATTGCCCGTCGGCTTCCTGCACGACGACATGACCATCCACCATCCGGATGTCTTTCCATTGCCGGCGGTCGAGGAGGGGATGCCGGTCGAAGGGGCTGCTGTGGATGAGCCGGTAGCCGCTGTCGCCGTCGCTGGTGGTGACCGGGATGCGGAGGAAGCCCTGCGGCCCCCGGTTGGCGGCCCAGGCCGGGTCCAGCGGTGCCGGCTCGCCCAGCGTCAGGCCGGGGACTGCATACGGACGCAGGTGGCGGTCGAGGATGACGGTCTTGCCGCCGGGTTCCACGCCGGTCACCAGCGGGCCCTCGAAGTCGAGGTGGCGGTAGAAGGCGTTGTCCTCCAGCGCCGCGTAGCCCTGCCCGGGGGCGGGCGGCTCGGGCAGCCGGATGACGGTATGCCCGTTCACGTCGGCATCGTGCGCCAACAGCAGCAGGCGGCGTTCCAGCAAGGGCTCGCGGCGGGTGTCGACGCGGGCGAGCGTGAGCAGCACGCGGTTCTGGCCGGCATCGATCAGGTCGACGACCGCGCTGGCGGGGTCGAGGCCGGCATGGATGCCGAGCACCAGGTCGGGGTAAGCCTCGCGGCTGTCCTGGCCGGGGTCGTTGCGCGCGGCCGGCGGGCGCTTGTCCTTGCCGGCGCGCAGCAGGCGCATTTCGCGATAGGGCGTGGCCTCGAGCGCGGTGAGTTTTTTGCCGTCGCTGCGATAGGCCTGCCAGGTGGCCTTGTCGGCCGCCTTGAGCCAGAGGTGCCCGTGCGGGCGCGTGAGCCTGGGCAGCAGCACGGCCTCATGCACGGGCTTGGCCAGCCAGCGTGCCGTCGGGGCGGCCGCGCGGCTGCCGGCGGCCGGCGACGGGCGCTGCTCGCTCACCACCCCCCACTGCCCGTCCTTGCGCCAGGCGCTGAGCAGGTAGTCGTGTTTCTCGCCGGCCGGCTGCAGCAGGGTTTCGGCGGGCCGGGGCTCCGGTGGCGGTGTCAGTCCTTCCTGGCTGCGCAATTCCGCAAGCGTGGCAGCCTCTGCGGTGCCGGCCAGCAGCAGGGCGGCAAGCGCGAATCCGGCGGGCGAGGGCATGGTCATCTCCTGCGGCTCAAGCGGTGAAGAAGGCAAGCGGCAGCACTTCGGTCAGGGCCTGCGCTCGCGCAGCACGTAGGGGTTACGCGCATTGCCGCGGTTGTCGTAGTAGTC
>DAIRDY010000390.1:0-1638 GCA_036795935.1 Moraxellaceae bacterium
GTCGAGGCGGTCGTCGCTGCCGAGAAAGCCGACCACGGCCGGCCCGGTGTGCACGCCGATGCCGATGTCGAAGTCGTCGAGGCTGGCGTCCGTGGCGGCCAGCTCGCGCTTGAATTCGTCCAGTGCGCGCGCCATGTCGAGCGCGGCGGCGACGGCACGCTCGGCGTGGTCGGGCAGGTCGGCGGGCGCGTTCCAGAAGGCCATGATGGCGTCGCCGATGAATTTGTCGAGGGTGCCGCCGTGTTCGAAGATGACCTCGACCTGGCGGCTGAAATAGCGGTTCAGCAGCTCGACCACGGCCTCCGGCGTGCGCGTTTCGGAAAGCGTGGTGAAGCCGCGGATGTCGGAGAACAGGATGGTGATGTCGCGCGCCTCGGGCTTGCGTTCGCGTGAGAGCTCGCCGCTTTTCACCAGGTCGTCGACCACGCGCGGGTCGAGGAAGCGGCGGAACAGCGTGACCGTCTGCTCGCGCTCGCGGCGTTCGCGCCAGAAGGCTTCGAGCGTGAGCAGGCCGTAGGCCAGCCAGGCCAGCAGCAGCGCGGCACCGACCGGTGCATACCAGCCGAAGGCGGGCAGCGCGTAGCTGGTGGCGAGCAGGGCGGTGCTGGCCCCGAGCAGCGCCAGGCCGCTGGCCAGCGGGCTCAGGCGGCGGTGGAAGGCCAGTGCCAGCACGGCCACGAGCAGCAGCGCCAGCGGCCAGCGCAGCGGCACATCGCGCAGCCAGTCGCCGGCGCGCAGGTTGGCGATGGCGGTGGTCAGCACTTCGGCGCCCGGCGTCAGCGCCGACAGCGGCGTCGGCCGGAAGTCGTGCAGCCCGGGCGCGGTGGCGCCGACGATGACGATGCTGTCACGCAGCGCGGGCGCGAGCTGCGGCGTGGCGCTGCCGAGATCGTTGAACAGGTCGCTGTAGCTGATCGTGCGCGGCGCCTGCCCGTACCAGCGCAGGCGGATGCGCTCCTGCGCCGGCAGCGTGGCGCCGCTGAAGCGCGCGATGCTGGCCGACAGCGTCGGCAGCTGCCAGCCCGCCACCGTGTGCTGCAGGCGGGCATGGCGGCCGTGCTGGTCGGCGTCTTTCTCGAAATTGATGAGGCCGCCCTGCCAGTTCACCGGGTCCAGCACCAGCGGCACCAGCAGCGGCGCGGTGGCGTCGTCGCGCGCGGCGGCCGTGCGCGTGGCACCGAAGGCGGGCGGCAGCGCGGTCAGCGGTGCGCCCTGGCCGTCGGCCAGCAGCAGCGAGGGAAAAAACAGGTTGCCGTGTGCGCGCGCGATGTCGCGCAGCAGGGCATCGCTGTCCGGGCGGAAGGCGTCGGCCTCGTTGAACAGCACGTCGAAGGCCAGCGCGCGCGGCGCGTGCGCGGCCAGGCCGTCGATCAGCTCGGCGTGCACGGCGCGCGGCCAGGGCCAGGCGCCGGCCACCGCATTCATGTCTTCCAGGCTTTTCTGGTCGATGGCGACGAGCACGATGTCGGCTGGTGGCGTCCGGCCCTTTGCCTCCCGTGCCAGCAGCGTGTCGCCGACGCGGTTGTCCAGCCGGTCCAGCAGGCCGCTGGCGGCCAGCAGCGCCGTGGCGGCCGAGAGCACGAGCAGGGGCAGCAGCAGGGGGCGTCGGTGCGGGGTCATGGCGTCCTTGTCATGGGG
>DAIRDY010000391.1:0-1637 GCA_036795935.1 Moraxellaceae bacterium
CCAATCACCTCCGCCGGCAGCAGGCCAATACCCCCGCCACCAACATAATGTCCGCTGTGATACTGCGCACCCGGTACCGGCGCGCCACCCGGCATGCCACCAGCACCGGGCACGCCGCCGCCCATGGCCAGCATCTGCTGCAGGAAAGAGAAGGCTTCTTCAGTGTCGGCGTGGGATTTCTTGGCTTCCTGGGCCGCCTGGTCCGGCTTGCGGCCACCGGCCTCACCGGCCGCCTTCTTCGCCGGGCCCGCATAATTCAGCTTGAGCTCGGGCAGCACGCCGGCATCGATGAACAGCTGGTTGACTTCCTCCAGCACCTCGTCAAGACGCGTCATCACCTGCTGCTGGAAAACCCGCAATACCAGCAGCTTGCCCGGCACGCCCAGCTCATTGACCGACTGCAAGGCAGTCTTGAAAGCATCCGAAACCGGGCCGGGGTCCAGCGGCAGGTTGCGGTCCAGCACCTCCACCTTGGGCAGCACATGGGCAAAACGCCGGCGCAGCAGCCCCAGGGGGGCGGCATAATCGAGACGCGCACGCGCCACCATGCTGTCGATGGCCACGCTGATGTCCATTTCCTCGGTGTCGACCAGGCTGAGCGAGCTGAAATCAATTTCACCCAGGCCCTTTTTCTCACCTTTGTCACTGCGCGCCTGCAGCAGTGTGGCAAACACGCCGGACAGGTGCGCGCTGAACGTCGCCTCCATTTCGGCACGCTTGCCGCGCACGCAGTTACCGACCTCCAGGCCGCGCTGCTGCTCGGCCTCCGGCAAATCCTTGGTCCAGTCAAACAAGGTGTTGCCGAGACCGTCGAACATTTCCTTGAGCAGGCCCGACAGGCGCTGCAGGCTGCGCGTGCGGATACCCTCCAGCACGGCCGGAGAAGGACTGGGACTGCGGCTCTCGCCACTGGCGGGCCTGTTCTGTTCGGCCATGGAAACTCTGCCTGACTGCATGAAGATGAATGCAAAAAAAGCTTGCCCGGCGGCAAGATTACCGCAACTTGGCGCCAGAGAAACAAGCTATGCCTGCCCTGACGGCAGGCTTCGTTTTTTTGTGATGCGCTTCGCCTATACTGCGCGCACCCCGGAGGTGAGTCGTGATGATCCCAGAAGAACAGTTGCAGGCCGCGATCGCGGCGAATGTCGACAGCGCGCTGTCCGAAGACATTGGCAGCGGCGACATCACGGCCGGGCTGATTCCGGTCTCGGCGCAGGCTCGGGCCCGCATCATCACCCGGGATCCCATGGTGCTGGCTGGTCGGCCGTGGGTGGATGCCACTTGTCGGCAGCATGACCCGGCCATCGCCGTAGAGTGGCATGCCGCCGAAGGCGCCGACATCAGCGCCGGCGCCACGCTCTTCGAGATGCGCGGCCCCGCCCGTTCACTGCTCACGGTTGAGCGGACACTGCTCAACTTCCTGCAGACGCTGTCCGCCACGGCGACCGCCACCCGCCGCCTGGTGCGCCTGCTCGAGGGCACCTCGACGCGACTGCTCGACACCCGCAAGACGCTACCCGGCCTGCGTATCGCACAGAAGTATGCCGTTGCCGTGGGCGGCGGACAGAACCACCGCCTTGGCCTCTACGATGCTTTCCTGATCAAGGAAAACCACATCATGGCCGCCGGCAGTATCG
>DAIRDY010000392.1:0-1634 GCA_036795935.1 Moraxellaceae bacterium
TCGTATTCCTGCATGACCGTGGTGTAGACCGCGCCGGCAGCCGCCAGGCAGTCGGTGACCGTCTCGACGGCCGGTGCATCGGTGTCATCACTGGGACGGGTCAGGCAATTGTTGATCGCTGCATCACTGGCCGAGCCGAACACGGGCAGCACCGAAGTGGAGTGCACCGTCACGCGATACGTCGAAATGCCGGCACGATCCATGTCGGTCCCTTCGACAATGGTGCGCATCGGCGAGCCGTCTGCCGCTGCCGGCACGAAAACCGCCACCTGGTTGACCACTGCATCACGTGCACTGGTGAAATCGGCAGCCGTACCGGCCGCACAGTTGCCGGCACGCATGCGGTCGGCCTTGGTCACACAGAAAGGAATGTCGATGCCCGGGCTGTTGAGCGCAGGCCCGATGGCTCCGCCCGGCAGGGCCGCTGCCGTCGGATTGGCCAGCACGCGCTGCTCGAAGGAAATCAGGCCGTTGTCCGCCGACTGGAACAGCAGCGCATTCACCTGGCTGTTGGTGGCAATGCTGAGGCTGGTCAGGCCCATGCGGATAGCCGCAATACCCAGTACGGTAATGACAACCAGAATCATCATCACCACGATGATGGTGGCGCCTCGCTGTCTTTTCATCTGCCTCACGACAGTGCTCCTCAGAACTCGTTGCGCAAGGCAATCGAGGTAACAAATACACGACGGATGCGACCGTCTCTTGGGATGGCGGCGCCGACGATATCCTCATCCAGCACTCGCATGTCGCGCTGCTCGGCGAGATTGGCCCCGGCTGACTCCAGAGCACCAACCATCACGCCAACACGCACAGTAATAATGCGCGGGCGCGGTGCCGCCAGCGCGTTGTACTGTGCTGCTGTGAGATAGCGCACCGGCACGCCGGCATCGCCTACACCCAACTGGATCTGCAAGTTTTCCACCGACGTCAGCAACACCACCCCGTTATCGCCAAGAGCATTGGCGACCACGCCATTATGTGAGCCACCATCGCATGCCAACGCCGACGCAGAACCCGAAGCATCATCAGCGCGCAGGAAATAGCGCGACACCACATAACTTCCTGCAGCCACGGCATTGCCTTCACAATCCACAGTGGCCACTGGCGCCAATCGCTGCACCACCAACCGATCACTATTGCCGATACCGAGAGCAGACACCCCATCACCCGTCAGCAAGTTGGCGGCCGCCCCGGGCATCTGGGCCACCTCCATGACTACAGGCACAAAACCCGTACCCAAACCGGCAGGGCGAAGACCCGCCTGGCGAACATCACGATTGATGAAATCCAGGGCAAAGCTGCCGTTGTCCTGCACATCAGACAGGCCACGCATCAGCGTGAAGCCCGTTGCATTGGTTGTGAAAAGCTGTACCGCAGCCGCCGCAATCAAGCCTCCCAATGCCACAGAAATAAGAAGCTCCAGCAGGGTAAAACCGGATGCATGCATACGCTTCATGTCAATATGCCTCCAGCATGATGCAGGTGGCGCCGTTGCGATAACGGCCGGCATCAGTCACACAATCCGTATCCGCATTGCCAATGGTCGGATTAGTGTCATCCCAGCTCACGAAAATGCAGCTCAACAAGCTTCCGGCGCAGGGGCGCATGGCCACCTGTCCGTTCGGCAACAG
>DAIRDY010000393.1:0-1623 GCA_036795935.1 Moraxellaceae bacterium
AGAAGGCCTACGCCGAGGGCAGCCTGGCCCTGTGCCTGTACGCCTGCAGCCTGTTCGAGGACCAGCACACCCATCCGGAGCCGCCGGCGCGCGCAGCGGCCGGCCGGCTGCTCGACGTCCTCACGCCGGTCGTGAAGTCCTGGCCTGCGCGCTACGGCGCGGCGGCCAACGACCTGGCCATTCAGGTGCTCGGCGGCGCGGGCTACACGCGCGACTACCCGCTGGAGCAGCTGTACCGCGACCAGCGCCTGAACATGATCCACGAGGGGACCGAGGCCATCCACGGCATCGATCTGCTCGGCCGCAAGGTGCTGGCGGAGCAGGGCGCGGGGCTGCGCCTGTTCGTCGACACCGTGCGCCAGGACGCCGGGCGCGCCTCCGAGGCGGGCCTGGGCGACGAGGCGGCGGCCCTGTGCGCGGCGCTGGACCGCCTGGTGGAGGTCAGCGCGGGGCTCGCCGCGCTGCAGCGCAGCGAGCCCGACCTCGGCCTGGCCAACGCCACGCTGTACCTCGACGCGTTCGGGCGCGTGACGCTGGCCTGGATCTGGCTGCTGCAGGGGCGGGCGGCGGCGCGCGCGCTGCCGGCCGCCAGCGGGGAGGCCGCCGACCACTACCGCGGCAAGCTGCAGGCCATGCGCTACTTCTTCCAGTGGGAGCTGCCGCAGACGCACGCCCAGTGGGCGTTGCTCGCGCGTGCCGACCGCTGCGCCTACGACATGCGCGACGCGTGGTTCATCTGAAGCCGCGACGCATTCCCTTTCCATCTCCACCGCAGGACCTTATGAGCCAGGCCGTCATCGTTTCCGTCGCGCGCACCCCCATCGGGCGCGCCTACAAAGGGGCATTCAATGCCATCAAGTCGCCCACGCTGCTGGGCCATGCCATCGGGCACGCCGTCGCGCGCGCCGGCGCCGGCCCGGACGAGGTCGACGACGTCGTCGTGGGCACGGTGCTGGGCGCCGGCACGGCCGGCATGAACCTGGCGCGCAACGCCGCGCTCGCGGCCGGGCTGGGCGTGGCGGTGAGCGGCCAGACCCTGGACCGCCAGTGCGCTTCCGGGCTCATGGCGGTGGCGACGGCCGCCAAGCAGATCATCGTGGACGGCATGCGGGTCGTGGTCGCGGGCGGCCAGGAAAACATCTCCGCGGTGCAGAAGGGCTACTTCGACTGGGCCTCGGCGGAGGCGGACCCCGCCGTCCAGGCCAAGGTGCCGCACGCCTACATGCCCATGCTGCAGACGGCGGAGTTCGTCGCCAGGAAGTACGGGATCGGCCGCGAGGCGCAGGACCTGTACGCGCTGCAATCGCAGCAGCGCACGGCGGCGGCCCAGCAGGCTGGACGCTTCGACGCCGAGATCGTGCCCCTGCCGTCGCGCATGGCCGTGGTCGACAAGGAGACCCAGGCCGTCAGCCACCGCGACGTGACCCTGGCCCAGGACGAGGGCAACCGCCCGGAGACCACGCTCGAGAGCCTGGCCGCGCTCAAGCCCGTGATCGAGGGCGGCAGCGTCACGGCGGGCAATGCCAGCCAGCTCTCCGATGGCGCCGCCGCCTGCGTGCTGATGGACGATGGGGTCTCCTCGTTTTCAGTGCAATAAGTGACGGTACGAAAAGCTAGCACTGG
>DAIRDY010000394.1:0-1622 GCA_036795935.1 Moraxellaceae bacterium
GCGAGGTGAGACAGGATGTCGAATCTCGCCGACCCGATCAGCCGGCTCCGCGCAGTGAGGGAACCCCGCCGCAGGCGGGGCAGACATGTCGCGGGGCGCGCGGGTGTCCAGAGGGGCGGCGCGCACCGCCCCTCTGGGGCCCGTCCGGCCAGAGGACGACGACCTATCAAAGAAACAACGTCAGCCAGCGGAGCGCAGCGAAAAACCAACCCGGCAAGCACTTCACTATCGCAACCAGCCATGACAGCACGCGCCGTCAGCACACGCCCGCTGCTTCAGTGGCAGACGTTGCGCGCCGCCTGGCGCAAGGCCTCCAGGATCTGCGCCCGCGTCACCGGCTTGCCGAGATAGTCATTCACCCCCGCCGCCCGCGCCTCCTGGATGCGGTCCGCCGTCGCATGTGCACTGATCGCGATGATCCAGCACGGCGGATGCCCCGTCGCCAGCTCCCATTGCCGGATGCGCCGCGTCGACGTATGCCCGTCCATCACCGGCATCTCGGTATCCATGAACACGATGTCCCAGTGCCCCGGCGTTTCCGTCACCGCCTTGAAGGCCTGCTCCCCGTTGTCGACCACTGTCGCCTCCAGCCCCAGGCTTTTCAGCAGGCTCACGATCACCAGCTGGTTCACCGTGTTGTCCTCGGCCACCAGCACACGGAAATCCTCGAGCTCGCTGCCGGTGTTGCCGTCCGGGTCTTCGGCATGCGGCACCTCGCTGCGCAAGGCCGTCAGCAGGAGCGCCTGGAACTGCAGCGGATGCAGCGGCAGCTCCACCACTTCGGTCAGGCCCGGCAACGGCATCGCCGACATCGGCCAGGCCAGCAGCAGCGCCGGCCCGCCCCCGGCGCGCAGGCGCTCGTGGGCACCGGCGAACTCGGGACCGAGCAGCAGCACGTCGCCTTCGGCACGGCGATCGACACGGTTCATCTCGCGATCAATCTCGACCGTCATGCCCCAGCGTTCCGCCCAGCCCTGCACCTGCCGCGCAAAGACCTCGTCGCGGCTGATCACGACCAGGCGGCGTCCGCTCAATGCGGGCAGCCGGCGCGGTGCCGCCACCACGGTCACCGGCAGCGTGAACCAGAAGCGCGCACCGCGCTCGGGGCGGCTGCTGACGCCGATCTGCCCGCCCATCATCTCGACGATGCGCTTGCAGATGGCCAGCCCGAGGCCGGTGCCGCCGTAACGCCGGCTGGTGCCGGCCGCCGCCTGTTCGTAGGAGCGGAACAGGCGTTCCTGCTCGTCCGGCGCCAGGCCGATGCCGCTGTCCTCGACCTCGAAGCGCAGCACCGGCTGTGCCTCGCTGCTGCCGGGATTCAGGCTGACGCGCAGGCTGACACTGCCCTCGTCGGTGAACTTGCAGGCATTGCTCAGCAGGTTGTTCAGCACCTGCTTGAGGCGCAGGGGATCGGTGCGCACCACCGCGGGCACCGCCGGCGCCATGCTCACCCAGAGCGACAGGCGCTTGTCGACGATGCGCGGGGCATGCAGCGCCACGCAGTCACCCAGCAGCTGCTCGAGCGCCGTGTCGACATGCTCGAGCGACAGCTTGCCGGCCTCGATCTTGGAATAGTCGAGGATGTCGTTGATGACGGTGAGCAGCGACTGCGAGGACTGGTA
>DAIRDY010000395.1:0-1617 GCA_036795935.1 Moraxellaceae bacterium
CCTGTCCACCCCCGTGCCCGGCAAGGTCGAGCAGGGCGTGAAGCTGCGCGGTGCGGAAAAGGTGGCGCGCATCCCGGTGAAGGTGATTCCCACCGCCGAGCTGCCGCGCAAGCCGGACTGGATCCGCGTGCGCATCAGCAACCCGGGCGAAGTGCAGCGCATCAAGAACGTGCTGCGCGAACAGAAGCTGCACACCGTCTGCGAAGAGGCCGCCTGCCCCAACCTGCCCGAGTGCTTCGGCGGCGGCACCGCCACCTTCATGATCATGGGCGACATCTGCACCCGCCGCTGCCCGTTCTGCGACGTGGCCCACGGCCGCCCGAACGCGCTCGACGCCGACGAGCCGCGCCACCTCGCCGAGACCGTGCACAACCTGAAGCTGAAATACGTCGTTGTCACCTCGGTGGACCGCGACGACCTGAAAGACGGCGGCGCCCAGCATTTTGTCGACTGCGTGCGCGAAACGCGTGCGCTCAACCCCGACACAAAAATCGAGATCCTGGTGCCGGACTTCCGCGGCCGCATGGACATCGCCATCCGCCTGATGCGCGAATGCCCGCCCGACGTGTTCAACCACAACATCGAAACCGTGCCGCGCCTGTACAAGGCCATTCGCCCGGGCTCGGACTACCAGCATTCGCTGACGCTGCTGCAGCGCTTCAAGCAGGAGTGCCCGGAGGTAGCCAGCAAATGCGGCCTCATGGTCGGCATCGGCGAAACGAAGGAAGAAGTGTTTGCCGTGCTCGACGACCTGCGCGCGCACGACGTGGAGCTGGTGACCATCGGCCAGTACCTGCAACCCTCCAAGAACCACGCCCCGGTCGACCGCTTCGTGACGCCGGAGGAATTCGCCGAGTACGCCGCCTACGGCCGCCAGCTCGGCTTCCGCAACATCTGGAGCGGCCCCATGGTGCGCTCGTCCTATCATGCCGACCTGCAGTTCGGCGGCGTGGCGGTGGAAGACGTGAAGACCGCGCGCGCCAGCCAGGCGTAAGCGCGGGATCACGCCGGCATGGATTATCTCGGCGAGCAGTACCTCGAGCTGCGCAGCTGGTTGCTCGCCCATCCCGAGGCCATTCTCGGCCTGGTCTTCGCCATGGCCATGCTGGAAGCGGTGGCCATCATCGGCGCCATCGTGCCCGGTGTGGCCCTGCTCTTCGTACTGTCGGTACTGGCGGCGCATGCCGACATCGGCTTCTGGCCGCTGCTGGTGGCCGGCATCAGCGGCGCCATGGCCGGCGACGGCGTGAGCTATGCCATCGGCCGCTATTACCAGCACCGCATCGAAGGCATCTGGCCTTTCCGCCGCTACCCGCACTGGCTGGCCGGCAGCGAAGCCTTTGTCGAACGCCACGGCGGCAAGAGCATCATCTTCGGCCGTTTCATCGGCCCGCTGCGCGCCTTCGTGCCGATGGCGGCCGGCATCTTCCGCATGAAGCCGCTGTATTTCCTGTGGATGAACTTCCTGTCGGCGCTGGCCTGGGCGCCCTTCCATCTGGTGCCGGGCTACACCTTCGGCACCGCGGTCGCGGAATCCTGGCTGCCGGGGCGCGACCAGTTGCTGTTCGTGGCCGCCCTGCTGATTGCCGTCGCGGTGCTGAGCTGGCTGCTGCCGGC
>DAIRDY010000396.1:0-1611 GCA_036795935.1 Moraxellaceae bacterium
GCCGGGAGCGCCCGATGGGGCGGGCCGTCAGGGCAGGTTCATCAGGTTGTCGATCTGCCGGATCACGTCCAGCAGGTCGGCAGCCGCCAGATCGGCGCGGCCCGCAAACTCGTGCTCGGCCAGCGGATGGATGTGGCAGTTGCCGGGCAGCGGACGCCCGGCATCGATCAGTGCCCGCGTACGCGGAATGAACACCCATTGCAGCCATTCGGCAAAGGCCAGCGTGTCGTACATGAAGGGCATGACCGAGCTCATGGCGGCCGGCGAGGGCGGTGCCGCGGCCCACAGAGCGTTGTCACGCATTTCCTGCTCCAGCACGAGGAGCAGGCGGCTGACATGACGGTGGCGTTCGTGCAGGTCCATGCGGCTGCTCACAGGCCGTGGCGGTCGAGATGGGCGAGGAAGCCGGCGACATCGGTTTCGCCCATCAGGCGGGCGGCCGACATTTCCTGGCCGTCCGTTCCGAAGAACAGCATGGCGGGCGGGCCGAACAGCGTAAAGCGCGCGAGCAGCGCGCGGTCATCGGCGTTGTTGGCGGTGATGTCGGCCTGCAGCAGCGTCAGCCGTCCGAGGCGGGCCGCCACGGCCGGATTACGGAACACGCGGCGTTCCATCACCTTGCAGCTCACACACCAGTCGGCATAGAACTCGAGCATGACGCGTTCGCCGCGCGCCGTCGCAGCGGCCACGGCCGCATCCAGTTCGGCGCTGTTGCGCACGCGCTGGAAGGGCGTGGCCTTGCCATCAGTCGCCGGCATGCTGCGCGCGGACAGCGGGCGCAGCGGGTCGTCGGCGCCGGTGGCCGCGCCCAGCACCAGACTGCCGGCATAGAGCAGCGCCACCAGGCCGCCGGCCCGCAGCAGCAGGCCGGCCGTGTCGCGGCCCTCGCCGAGGCGCCACAGCCAGAGCCCGACGGCGGCGGCACAGAAACCGTAGAGCGCCAGCGCCACCGGGGCCGGCACCAGGCGCGAGACCAGTTCGGCCGCCACCACCAGCAGGCCGAGGCCGAACAGGGTTTTCACCTCGTGCATCCAGTTGCCGGCCCGCGGCAGCAGCCGGCCTTCGCTCGCGCCCAGCACCAGCAGCGGCGTGCCCATGCCGAGCGCCAGCAGGAAGAGCGAGCGCGCGCCGTAGAGGCCGTCACCGGTGCTGGCCACATGCAGCAGCACCCCGGCCAGTGGCGCCGTCACGCAGGGCGAGACCACAAGTGCCGAGACCACGCCCATCAGCCAGCTGCCGAAGAAGGCGCCCCCCTCGTGGCGGCGGCTGAAGGCGTCGAGGCGGTTGTGCAGGCTGGCGGGCAGGTGCAGCGGGAAGAGGCCGAACAGGCTGAGCGCCAGTCCGGTGAAAAAGACGGCAAAGACGATGATCACCGCCGGGTGCTGGAACCACAGCGGCAGGTTGGCCTGGGCGCCGAGCAGGCCGACCAGGAAGCCGGTCAGCGCATAGGTCGTGGCCACGCCCAGGACATAGGCCAGGGCGAGCAGGAAGCCGCGCAACGCCGAACGCGTGTGCTGGCGGGCAATCAGGCCGGCGAGGATGGGCAGCATGGGCAGCACGCAGGGCGTGAAGGCCAGCAGCAGGCCGGCGCCCAGCATCAGCCAGGGACTG
>DAIRDY010000397.1:0-1595 GCA_036795935.1 Moraxellaceae bacterium
GCCCCTGCACTTCATTGTCGCGCCACGGGGCCAGTGCCGGCGCCAGGCGCAGGCGTGCCGTCGTGGTGCCGGGCAGCAGTGCCGGCAGGCCGTCATGGCGGAAACCGCTGGCGTCCTCTCGGTAGTGGCCGGCCACGAAACGCACCGTGCTGCCATCGGCCAGCAGCAGCCGGAAGGCAGGCTGCCGGGCCTCGAACAGCAGCGTGGTCCAGCCGCCCTGGTCGCTCTTGTAGCGCAGCCAGCGCTGATAGATGAAGGCGCCGTCGTGCAGCGGGCGGGCGACATCGTCGTGCAGCGGCCACAGCCGGCCGTCGAGTATTACGGTCGTGCCCGGCGCAATGCCGGCCAGGGCGGCTGCCGACTCGGCGCGCACGGCCGCTGGCGGCAATGTCCACGGTGCCGCCGGCCAGGCGAACCAGATGGCCCAGAACAGGCTTAGTGCGACAGGAACCCGCCACCATTTCATCGGCGGCATTTCCCGCAGCAAGTGCAGCCGGCCAGCGCCGGCAGGTGTGCATGGCGGCCGTGTTGCGTCATCAGCAGGAAGGGCATGGCGGGCTTATTTCAGTTCCATGCCCGGCACCACGCGTTCATAGGCGTTCAGGTGGGCGCCGCAGAGGACGCGCATGGACTGCTGGCGGCCGGGGTCGGCCACCAGTCCGCGTTCGGTGGCACGTGCCTCGGCCGCATTGGCGATGGCAATCACCGGTTCGTGGATGGTTTTCTCGAGCCCGCGGTCGCGGGCCAGGCGGAAGCTGGCCACGGTGGCGAAGAAATTGGCCTGCTTGCGCAGTGCCTGCGATACCTCCGGCGGCACGCCCTGCACCTGTGAGGCGGCCATGTAGTAGCCGGCGCAATTGGCCAGCATGCCGTACCAGGGTTCGCCGTTGTAATCGCGCAGCAGCGGCGAGTCGTCCGCCTCGCTGTGGGTGTAGCGCAGGTCGGTGGCCGGGGTCGGCGTGGCGGCCGGGTTGGCCACGGCGGCAAAGGGCAGGGCGAGGGTCAGCAGCAGGACGGTGCGGCGCAGCATGAGGATCTTCCTTGGATGGCAGGGACAGGCCTTTCTCTTTACAGGTTTTTTAGGGTGCCGGCCGCCCCCCGGATTGGGGGAATGTCGCGGACGGCCGCGGGCTGCGACAACATGCCGCAGCGACCGGAAGCCGCGGCCTGCCGATAATGCGCGCCGCCGAAGTCCCTGTCCGGAGCGCTTTTCATGCTGTCTGCCCGCCTGCTTGCCGCCGGCTTTCTGCCCCGCCTGTTGCCGCTGTGCCTGTTTGCCGCCGCCCCGGCCCTGGCCGACCACAGCCATGCGCATGAGCTGCCTGAAGTGGTGGTGAGTGCCGAGGCCGAAGCGCCCGTGGCCACGGTGCCGACGGCTGCCGCCGTGCGCGTTGCCCAGCAGGGCGTGGCCGGCGGCGTGGCCGTGGTCGAGGCCGACACCTGGCGCGAAGGCCGCGCCGCCACGCCCGAGGACATGTTGCGCCAGGCGCCCGGCGTGTTCGCCGCCTCGCGCTTCGGCAGCGAAGAGTCGCGTATGTCCATCCGAGGCTCCGGCCTGCAGCGCACCTTTCATGGCCGCGGCATCCTGTTCCTGC
>DAIRDY010000398.1:0-1590 GCA_036795935.1 Moraxellaceae bacterium
ACCATCCCACAAAATCGCGTGCGGATGAACCGCCCGCAGCGGGCCCTTGCGGCCGTTCATGCGGCGAGTGGCCACACGATGTGGCCATGTGGCCACGACCGGTGGCCGATCAGCGTGGGGGCGTGCACGCCGGGCTTACAGCGGCGGCGTGCGCCCGAACCAGGGGCGGGCGGTTTCGAGCTGGGCGGCCAGTCGCAGTAGCGTGGCCTCGTCGCCGAAGGGCGCCACGAACTGCACGCCGATGGGCAGGCCAGCCTCGTTCCAGTAAAGCGGCACCGACATCGACGGCGTGCCGGTGAGGTTGGAGAGCTGCGTGAACGGCACGCGCGCGAGCGACTCGAAGGCCAGCTGCTCCACCTGGCCGCTCTTGCGCAGCACCTGCCCGAGGCCCATGCCGAGCACGGGCGCCAGCGCCAGCCGCTGCCACAGCGGCGTGTCCTGCTCGCCGATGCGTGCCGGCGGCGCCGCCATCGTCGGTGTGAGGTAAAGGTCGTAGCGCTGGAAATAGCGGCCGAGCGCGCGGGCAAAGTCGTTCCAGCGTTGCAGCGAGAGCGTGTATTCGCCGGCCGACAGTGCCTCGCCCAGCAGGCCGAGCGCGCGCGTGTCGGGCTCGAAGTCGCTTTCCTTGGCGCCCTGTGCCACTGCCAGCCGGATGTTGGCGGCGGTCTGGCCCATGTACATGGTGATGAAGCAGCGGGCGAGGGCGGCGCCGTCCACCTCGGGCGTGGCTTCTTCCACTTCGTGGCCGAGACTGCGCAGCAGTTGCGCGGCGTCTTCCACGGCGCGCACGCAGTCCGGGTGCACCGGGCGGCCGATGGGCGAGGCGGTGGAAAAGCCGATGCGCAGGCGGCCGGTCGGCGCGCCGACTTCGTCGCGGTAGGGCCGCGCGGGCGGCGCGATCTGGAAGGGCGCGCCGGTGTCGGCGCCGTGCAGCGCATCGAGCATGGCGGCGCTGTCGCGCACGCTGCGCGTGAGCACGTGTTCGCTGGAGGCGCCGTGCCAGAACTCGGCATTCAAGGGACCGGCCGGCACGCGCCCGCGCGAGGGGCGCAGGCCGAACAGGCCGCAGCAGGACGCAGGAATGCGGATGGAGCCGCCGCCGTCGCTGGCGCCGGCCATGGGCACGATGCCGGCCGCGACGGCCGCCGCCGCACCGCCGGAGGAGCCGCCCGGCGTGTGCGCCGTGTGCCAGGGATTGCGCGTCGGCCCCCAGAGCTCGGGCTCGGTGGTGCCCTTGAGCGCCAGCTCCGGCGTGTTGGTCTTGCCGAAAATCACCAGGCCCGCACGCAGCGTGCGCTGCACGTACTCGCTGTGCACCGCTGGTATGGCATTGCGCAGCGCGCGGCTGCCGGCCGTGGTGGGCACGCCCGCGTAATCCTGCGCAATGTCCTTGATGAGGAAGGGCACGCCGGCAAACGGCCCGGTGAGTGGCTGGCGGGCGGCCTGCTGCGCAATCTCGTGCAGGGGAATGACGATGGCATTGAGCGCCGGGTTCACGGCGGCGGCACGCGCCAGCGCGCAGTCCAGCAGCTCGCTGGCCGACACCTCGCCACGCGCCACCAGATCGGCCAGGCCCAGGGCATCGTGGCG
>DAIRDY010000399.1:0-1585 GCA_036795935.1 Moraxellaceae bacterium
TGGCGCCCAACGTTTGAGCTCAGGCCGCGGCCCGTCAGGGCCGTCGCGCCTGCAGTGATGTAATGGACTCCTCCCGCGCTCCTGCGGCATCTATGTGCCAGGGGTGCATCCACAAGGGAGCACGACGGAGGGGGAGGAGTCGCCATGGATCGTAGAACGGTCGCCATCGACCTTGCAAAGGACGTGTTCGAGATCGTGACGGAAGGCGCCGCGCGCCAGCGGCTGTCGCGGGTGAGGTTCCGGGCCTTCGTGGCGGCACTGCCGCCGTCGCGCGTGGTGCTGGAGGCCTGCGGCTCGGCGCACCACTGGGCCCGCGAGTTCCGGGCGCGGGGCCACGAGGTCGTGCTGCTGCCGGCCCAGCACGTGAAGGCCTTCCGGCGCGGCAACAAGACCGACCGCTCGGATGCGCTGGCCCTGCTGCACGCCGACCGGATCGGCGGCATCACCCCGGTGCCGGTGAAGAGCGTCGAGCAGCAGAACCTGCAGCACCTGCACCGCCTGCGCGAGCAGTGGAAGCGCACCCGCACCGCCCGCATCAACGCGCTGCGCGGCATCCTGCGCGAGCACGGCCATGCTTTCCCGGCCGCTACCGACACTTTCCTGGCCAGCGCCATGGAAACCGTCGAGGCCGACCCGGCGCTGGCGATGCTCCGCCCCGCCCTGCGCGCCCTGCAGGCCGAGATCACCTACCTGGAGGAGCAGATGGCCGACATCGAGCGCCAGCTCAAGGTGCTGACCCGCCACAACCCGGAGGTGCAGGCCCTGCAGTCGATTGCCGGCGTCGGGCTGCTGACGGCCACCGCCACGGTTGCCGCCGTCGGTATGCCGCAGCATTTCCGGTCGGGGCGACAGTTCGCGGCCTGGCTGGGCATCACGCCGCGGGAGCACTCCAGCGGCAACCGGCGATCGCTGGGCAGCATCACGCGGCGCGGCAACGTCTACCTGCGCACGCTGTTCATCCACGGTGCCCGCTCCGCCCTGCTGGGGGCAAAGCGGTTGGCCAGGACACAGCCGGAGAAACTGACGCGGCTGCAGCGCTGGGCGCTGGACCTGGAACAGCGGGTCGGCCACAACAAGGCGGCCGTCGCGCTGGCCAACAAGCTGGCCCGCATCAGCTGGGCCGTCTGGAAACACGCCCGCGAGTTCGACGGGAACTGGACACCGGCGGCACTGGCCGCCTGATCGAGCAACAGGTTTGCCGCATCCTGCGGCTGCGTAGCGACGCGATACTCATGGCATGACAGGCAGCGCCGGCACCGGACCACGTCGATAACAATTCCAGGCACATAGATGCCGATGCAGCGATTGTCGACCGGTGCGCGAACCACATGATGGCCAGGGCCTAAACGCCCACCCAAAGGCCGGATATACGAATGCAGCCCGCCGTCACGTCATGAAAGAAGAGCGTCGTCGCTACTTGCGGGAGGAGTCCATATACGAATGGTTGGGCCCTAACGGCATCAAACTATTGGTCTCAGGCTAACCGCGCTAGACAATTGGTCTGATGACATAGTTTCCAGGTGCGAATATGTAGTCGGCGCCAATTTGCGCGACCTTCCATCCGCGCGCCTGAACCTCTCGCCGC
>DAIRDY010000400.1:0-1566 GCA_036795935.1 Moraxellaceae bacterium
TAGTCCACGCCCTGCTCGGCCTGCTCGATCAGCGTGTCGCGGAAGATTTCCCAGGTCAGGTTCTCGGCAACACCGTCGACCTTCTCCAGCGCCTGGTAGATGGGCACGGTGCCGATGGGGACCGGCGAGTTGCGCAGGATCCACTCGCGCGTCTCGTGGATGTTCTTGCCGGTGGACAGGTCCATCACCGTGTCGGCGCCCCAGCGGATGGCCCAGGTCATCTTCTCGACTTCGTCCTCGATGGACGAGGCCAGCGCCGAGTTGCCGATGTTGGCGTTGATCTTCACCAGGAAGTTGCGGCCGATGATCATCGGCTCGAGTTCGACGTGGTTGATGTTGGCCGGAATGATGGCGCGGCCGGCGGCAATTTCGCTGCGCACGAACTCGGGGGTGATCTCTGCCGGAATCGCAGCGCCGAAGCTCTGTCCCGGATGCTGGCGCAGCAGCCCGGCCTCCTGGGCCTGCTGGCGCTTCAGGTTTTCGCGGAGGGCGATGTATTCCATTTCCGGCGTGATGATGCCGCGACGGGCATAGTGCATCTGCGTCACGTTGGCACCGGCACGCGCCCGGCGCGGCGGACGCAGGTGGGCAAAGCGCAGCGCCGCGAGCTCAGGATCGCTATGGCGCGCGTTGCCATACACCGAGGACAGGCCCGGCAGCTGCTCGGTATCGCCACGCTCGGCAATCCACTGCTCGCGCACGGCCGGCAGGCCGCGGCGAATGTCGATCTGCACCGCCGGATCGGTATAGGGGCCGGAGGTGTCGTAGACCACCACCGGCGGATTCTTTTCGCCGCCCATGCCGGTGGGCGTGTCGGTCAGCGTGATCTCGCGCATCGGCACGCGCAGGTCCGGCCGCGAACCGGTCACATGAATCTTGCGGGAGGCGGGAAACGGGGCAAGAGCGGCGCGGTCGGCCTCGGCAGACTCGCTCAGCACTTTTTCAGGCGCATTCATGGACAGGTTCCGGACGACGTGGGGCGGGGCAACAAGAAAAGGGCCGCGAATGCGGCCAGACTGGCGGCACTATAGCTGTGGCAGGGGGGCGCAGCAAGGCGGAAAAGCCGCGCAAAACCCATGATTTTTCTAGGCTTTTCAGCCTGTTATGGTCTTGTAGCGCCACCCTTGCGGCGGCTTGCTTTCAAACGGGGCCACCCCTAGGCTGGCAACTCTTTCCGCGTCAACCGATGAGTATCTGCCCCATGCATTTCCCTCGTCATGCCCGCTCGCTGCTGGTCCTGGCCCTTGCCGCCGCGGCCCCCGCTCACGCCCTCGACCTGGCCGAAGCCTATGCCAAGGCACGCAGCAATGATCCGAACTGGTCGGCCGCACGCAACAGCTATGAAGCCGAGAAAGCCACTGTCGCCATTGGCCGTGGTGCGCTGCTGCCGACGCTGGGCGTGTCGGCCAGCGTGTCCGAGAACGATTTCCAGGCCGACTCGGGACCGGCGGACGACAGCGAATTCCGCAGCACCCAGTTGGGCGCCAAGCTGACCCAGCCGCTGTTCCGGGCCGACGCCTGGTATGCCTACCAGCGCTCGCGCGCCGTCGGCTCGCAGGCCGAGGC
>DAIRDY010000401.1:0-1560 GCA_036795935.1 Moraxellaceae bacterium
GGGCATGGAAACGGAATTTGATGCGGTGGTGGTGGGGTCGGGCTTTGGTGGCGCGGTGACGGCGGCGCGACTGGCGGAAGCGGGCTGGCGCGTACTGGTGCTGGAGCGCGGGCGGCGCTGGCAGCCGGAGGAGTATCCGCGCGGTCCGGGCGATGCGTGGTTCTACGATGTCGACGAGCCGCACCGGCAGAATGGCTGGCTGGATTTCCGCTGGTTCGGCGACATGTCGGTGGCCATGGGCGCCGGCGTCGGTGGCGGCTCGCTGATCTACGGCAATGTGTCCATCATCCCGCCGCGCGAGAGTTTTGCCGCGCACTGGCCGCGCGCCATTTCCTATGAGGCACTGCTGCCGCATTACGACACCGTGGGCCGCATGCTGGGCGTGCAGGAAATGCCCGATCACCAGCTGCCGCTGCGCTATCACGCCGCGAAGAAGGGCGCCGAGGCCATCGGCGCCGCGGCACGCTTTCGCAAGGTGCCGCTGGCGGTGAGCTTCGATCCGCAATGGACATATGACCAGCCCGATGCGCACGACGACAGCGCCTCGCGGCGCTTCACCAACGAGCATGGCCGCGAGCAGGGCACCTGCAACCACTGCGGTTTCTGCTGCACCGGCTGCCACCTGAAGGCCAAGAACACGCTGGACCTGAATTATCTGGCGGTGGCCGAGGACCATGGCGCCCGCATCCTGCCGCTGCATGTGGTGGATGCCGTGGAGCCGCAGGATGGCGGCTATGTGGTGCACGCACAGGATGTCAGCGGCGGACGGCGGCAGCCGGTCCAGTTCCGCACGCGCCGCGTGGTCCTGTCCGCGGGCTCGCTGGGCTCGACCGAGATCCTGCTGCGCTCGCGCGACGAGAAAGGCTTCCTGCCGGCGCTGTCGGCACAGCTCGGCAAGGGCTGGAGCAGCAACGGCGACTTCCTGACCTTTTCCACGCACGAGGAAAAAACCGGCCTCACCCGCGGGCCGACGATTTCCTGCGCCATCGACTTCCTCGACGACAAGGGCTACGAAGGCGCGCGCATCTTTGTCGAGGACGGCGCCCTGGGCGACATCCCCAATGCCTGGCTGCGCGAGGCGCTGCTGTCCATGCGCCGCTGGTTCAGCGCCGGCTGGTACCTGCGCCTCATCGGCCAGTTCCTGCTCTGGCTGCGTCACCGCAACAGCGTGCCCAACCTGATTGCCTGGTTTGCGCAAAGCGTGGACGCCGCCGACGGCCGTCTGCACCTGCGCCGCCCCTGGTACGCACCCTGGCGCCGCCGCCTGCACCTGGACTGGGACATCCGGCGCTCGGAAAAGACCTTCGAGGCGGTGAACCGCCTGCACACGGCGCTGGCGCGCGCCAACAATGCCAAGCGCATCCTCACGCCGCCGACCTGGACCGTGCTGCGCGACCTGGCCACGCCGCATCCGCTCGGCGGCTGCCGCATGGGCGACAGCCGCGAGACCGGCGTTGTCGATCACCGCGGCGAGGTCTTCGGCTATCCGGGACTCTACGTGGCCGACGGCGCCATCATTCCCTGCGCACTCGGCATCAACCCTTCGCGCACCATTGCCGC
>DAIRDY010000402.1:0-1559 GCA_036795935.1 Moraxellaceae bacterium
GGCGGCCGCCTGTGGCGGCTCACCGTCACCAGCCCCGAGGGCTACCGCGCGGCGCAGCGCTCGCTGCAGCCGCCCATGCTGCTCGGCACCGGCCTGCTGCTGGTCGGCATGCTGCAGGCGCTGCTGCTCACCATGCGCCGTACCCACGGCCTGCAACTGCGTGCGGTGGCCGCCGAACAGGCGGCGGCCACCAAGAGCAGCTTCCTCGCCACCATGAGCCATGAAATCCGCACGCCCATGAACGGCGTGATCGGCATGACGCAGCTGCTCTCCGACACCCGCCTCGACACCGAGCAGCAGCATTACGTCAGCACCATCCGCCAGTCCTGCGAGGCGCTGCTGCGCATCATCAACGACATTCTCGACCAGGCGAAGATCGAGGCCGGCAAGCTCGAGATCGAGGCCGTGCCCTTCCGCCTGCCGGCGCTGCTCGACG
This sequence comes from Moraxellaceae bacterium, assembly GCA_036795935.1. Taxonomy (GTDB): domain Bacteria; phylum Pseudomonadota; class Gammaproteobacteria; order Pseudomonadales; family Moraxellaceae; genus UBA2031. The sequence continues at coordinate 437 of DAIRDY010000402.1, forward strand.
AGTGCGTGTCGCTGTTCCGGCCGGTGGCCGGCGACAGCGGCGTGGCCCTGCGCGTGGAAACCGGCGGCAACCTGCCGGAAGAAGTGCTGGGCGATCCGGTGCGCATCCGCCAGATCCTGATCAACCTGCTCGGCAATGCCTTCAAGTTCACGCGCGAAGGCGAAGTGGTGTTGCGCGTGCGCGTGCTGCGCGTGGACGAGCAGGCCACACAGGTGTACTTCGAGGTGCAGGACACCGGCATCGGCATCGAGGAGGCGCAGCGCGACAAGCTGTTCGAGGCCTTCTCGCAGGCCGACTCGTCGGTGACGCGCAAATACGGCGGCACCGGCCTCGGCCTGTCCATCTGCCGCCAGCTGGTCGAGCTGATGCACGGCGAGATCGGCGTCAGCAGCGAGCCGGGCGAAGGCTCGCTGTTCTGGTTCCGCCTGCCGCTGCGCCGTGCCGCCGTCGAGCCGACCTTGCCGCCCGGCTTCCAGGCCTTGCCGCTGGCCAATCTCGGCGACCTGTGCGTGCTCGTGGCCGAAGACAATCCGGTGAACCAGCAGGTGATTGCCGGCCTGCTGAAAAAACACCGCATCACGCCGGTGCTGGCCGATGACGGCGTGCAGGCCCTGCACCACATCACTGCCGGCGAGCGCTACGACCTCGTGTTCATGGACTGCGAAATGCCGAACATGGACGGCTACACCGCCACGGCGCGCATCCGCCAGTGGGAGCAGGCCGAAGGCCGCGCGCCGGTGTTCATCTGCGGTGTCAGCGCGCACGTGATGCCGGAGTTCCGCGCCCGGGCGCTGGGCGCCGGCATGAACGAATTCATCTCCAAGCCGCTGCGCCGCGCCGACCTGCTGCGCGTGCTGGTCGACATTGCCGGCCGCGCGCCCAAACCCTGATCTGCCGTGCGACGTCTCCGCCGCTCAGGCCGAGCGCGCCTGTCGCGGCAGCGGCCGCCGCAGCGGTGCCAGTTTCAGCACTCCCGGCCGTGCCGGCACCAGTTGCGCCTCGAACTGCCGCGCCGCCGCCGTCCAGCTGAAGCGCTCCGCTTCGCGGCGCACGCGGCCGCGGTCCAGCTGCAGCGCGGCCAGGCAGGCCGTGCGCAGGTCGTCATGCAGCACGCCGCTCACGC
>DAIRDY010000403.1:0-1539 GCA_036795935.1 Moraxellaceae bacterium
GCAAGGCCCCGTGCGCGGCGGCCCAGTCCGCGAGCGCGGCGACCGCGTCGGCATTGATGACGGTGGCCGCGGCTTCGTCGGCCTCGGCGGCGTCGACATCGGTCCAGGCGGCGGCGTTGACGATCAGCGCCGGCGACCACGCATCCAGGCAGGCCGCGAGCGTGGCCGGCTGTGCCAGATCGAAATCATGGCGCGATGGCGTCCGCAGCTCCCCGAGCGCCGGCAACAGCGACGCCAGCTCACGGCCGAGCTGCCCGCTGGCGCCGGTGAGCAGGATGTTCACGGATAGACCTCGGCCGTCCCCAGCGTTGCTGCCTCACGGTCGCGCGCCGACAGCGTCAGCGGCGACGCCGGCCAGTCAATCCCGAGCGCCGGGTCGTCGAAGCGCAGACAGCGTTCGCTGGCCGGCGCATAGGGCGCCGTCACCAGATAGCAGAGTTCGGCCGGCGCGGCGCCCAGCACTAGAAACCCATGCGCGAAACCCGGCGGAATCCATTTCTGGCAGCGGTTTTCCGCACTCAGCACCGTGCCCACCCACCGGCCAAAATGCGGCGAGTGGCGACGCAGGTCCACGGCCACATCGAACACGGCGCCGGCCACCACGCGCACCAGCTTGCCCTGCGCCGGCGCCAGCTGGTAATGCAGGCCGCGCAGCACGCCGGGTGCCGACAGCGAATGGTTTTCCTGCACGAAGGACGATTCGGCGCCGGTCAGCGCCGCAAACTGCGCAGCATTGAACACCTCGAAAAATTCGCCGCGCGCATCGCTAAACACCTCGGGTGTCAGCAGCAGCACGCCGGGCAGGCGGGTGGACGTGCAATGCATCAGTCGCCCTCCCCGGCCAGCGCGGCAAGATAGCTGGCATAGGCCGTGGCACCGAGGCGGGCCGCCCGCGCCGCCAGCGCGGCACGGTCCAGCCAGCCCTGACGCCAGGCGATTTCCTCAAGGCAGGCGATTTTCAGCCCCTGCTGGCGCTCGACCGTCTGCACATACTGCGCGGCCTCCAGCAGGCTGTCAGGCGTGCCGGTGTCCAGCCAGGCAAAACCGCGCCCGAGCAGCTCGACCTCGAGTGCGCCGCGCGCCAGATACAGGTTGTTGAGGTCGGTGATCTCCAGCTCGCCGCGCGCCGACGGCTGCAGCGAGGCGGCGAGCGCAGGCGCCTCGGCGTCGTAGAAATACAGGCCGGTGACGGCATGCAGCGACGGCGGCAGCGCCGGTTTCTCGACAATGGCCGTGGGCGTGCCGGCGCGGTCGTAGGCGAGCACGCCAAAGCGCTGCGGATCACGCACGGCGGCGGCAAAGACTGTGGCACCGGTCGCACGTGCACTGGCGCGCCGCAGCTTCTCGGTGAAATGCGGGCCGTGGAAAAGATTGTCGCCGAGCACCAGCGCCGACGGCGCGCCGGCGAGATAATCGCTGGCAATCACCAGCGCCTGGGCAATGCCTTCGGGACGCGCCTGCCCGGCATAGGACAGTGCGATGCCGAAGGCACTGCCGTCGCCGAGCAGGCGCTGGAACAGGGGCAGGTCCTCGGGCGTC
>DAIRDY010000404.1:0-1536 GCA_036795935.1 Moraxellaceae bacterium
GTACGTGCGCTGACTGATGAAGAGAAGCAGCAACGCACCGAGGACACCAAACGCCAGATCAAGGCTTTCTGCGACTGATCCGCATGCCCTGAAATGCAGAAGGCCGCCCGAGGGCGGCCTTCTGCATTTCAGGGCGCCGGTGGAGGGAACAAAGCCGCCTCAAGCAGGGGCAGATCCGCCGCCAGGCGCTCACCCAGCAGCCATTGCGGGTCGGAGGAGTCGAAGCCCTGCCCGCGCTCACGCTGGTGGATTGACGCCACCGCCTGCTCATAGGCCGCACGCAAGCTGTATTCGCGACGCAAGGCTTCGTCGATGAAGGCACGACCGAAATAGGTGTAATCGGCGTCGTCGGTACAGCCGAAGGATGGCTTGTCCGCGCCGGCCGCGGTAATCAGCAGGGTGTCGGGGCCTTGCAAGAGTTCGGCAAAACCGCCGGCATAACAGGCCGAGAGCACGATGACGCGGCGGCGGATGCCGCTCTCGTCCAGCACGCGACGCAACCAGGAGGGCGTGATGCCCTTCAGGTCCAGCGGCCAGTGGCTGAGCTCGATCTCGTGCTCCTCGCTGCCATGCGAGGTGATGAACAGGAACAGCACGTCATTGTCACGATCCATGCGCGCCGACAGCGTGGCCAGGGCGCGCTCGATGCTGGTCCGGGTGGCGATGGGCTGCGCGTAGAGCGTGTCGTCATTGTTGACCAGCAGCAAGGAGCGGCCACCGGCGCCGAAGCGGGCATCGAACAGCGCGCGCGCACCCTCGGCCTCGCTGCGGAACACGTTCTGGTAGGAGGCACCGGCCACGCCAAGAAAATACCAGTCGATACGTTCGGGGCGCTCCGGCAGCACGGCGGCCAGCGAACGTTCGAGCACTGCGGGCTGGGCGTAGAACGCGGCCTCCTCGACGATGCGCGCCGGCGGCGCCTCCGGCACCGGCGCCGGCGCGGCCTGCCAGAGCCGGATCTGGCTGAAGGTCAGTGACCAGGCAGCGAACACCGCAAACAGCAGCGAGAAGGCCCCCGCGCGCTCCCACCACGGCCAGGCCAGCGCCCGCGTGAACACGAAGACCAGGGCCAGAATCGGCCAGACATAGAGGGCGATGTAGAGCTCGGGCACATAGGGCGCCAGCCAGGCCGGCACCAGATGTTGCTGGTCGGCCAGCAGCAGCAGGCACTGGGTGTAGCCGAGCAGGGTATCGGCCGCCAGCCACAGGGTGGCCGGCGCCAGGCCGAGACGCCACAGGCCGTGGCGCGCCGACAGCACCTGGCCGAAGACCAGCAGCACGAAGGTGGGCAGCGTGTAGACGGCAAAGCCGGCCGGCGACAGTACGCCCGGCCAGCCCTCGCTGATCAGGTCGAAGCTGAAGCTCGCACTCAGGCTGAGCAGGAAAAGCAGGAAGAAGCCGACCGGCGTCGGCAGCAGCCAGCGCAGGGCACTGCGCCGGAATGCCAGCAGATGACAGGCCGCCCACAGGTTGCGGGCCAGGTCATTCAGGGGGTGGGTGCCGGGCAGGTTCCAGCGCATGCGTCAGGCTCGGGAC
>DAIRDY010000405.1:0-1517 GCA_036795935.1 Moraxellaceae bacterium
CCCGTGTACTTGCGGCGCCCGTTCAGCGGCGCCGCCAGCCGGATCGCCACCGGGCTGCCGGCAAAACGCGCGTAATGCGCCAGCGTGAACAGCGGCCGGTCCCAGCCTGGCGACGACACTTCCAGCGTGTATTCGCCAGCGATCGGATCCTCGACATCAAGCACGCCGCTCGCCTGATGACTGACGCGCGCGCAATCATCGACGCCAACGCCCTCCGGACCATCGATGAACAGGCGCAACACCGAGTGCCGGCCCTGCTGGAAAAACTCGACGCCCCAGAGCTCGAAGCCGACTGCCGCCACAGCGGGAGCCAGCATGGCCTGCAGGGACTCGACCTTTTTCGATACCGCCATTGCTGTCGTCTCGGGCGCGGCCTGCGGCCGCACAAAACGCGGAAACAAAAAGTGGGCCCAAGGCCCACTCCGTCAAACTCGTACAAGATACCCGGAGGCATCCGCCGGACCTGTAAAAAAGCCCACACATGGTGGGCTTTTTTACGAAACCGCCGAAACGGTTTCCAAGTCCAGAAGTGGTAGCGGGGGCTGGATTTGAACCAACGACCTTCGGGTTATGAGCCCGACGAGCTACCAGGCTGCTCCACCCCGCATCAGAGGACGGCGACTATAGGCCTGATGACCAGTTAAGTCAAAAGGTATTTGTCGCATTTTCCGGGTTTTCCCGGGAAAGCCGCGAACGCCCCTGGCAGGTCGTCCGGACTGCCCGCATTACCGCCGCGGGACTTGCCAAATGGTGCGGAAGGGGGGACTTGAACCCCCATGCCGTGAGGCACAACCACCTCAAGGTTGCGTGTATACCAATTTCACCACTTCCGCAGATCTTTTCTGCCCTTGCGGGCCCGGCATCAGTTCGCCGGTGCTGCCGGCACATCACCGGCAGCAGGCGCCGCCGGCGCGACAGGCACATCACCGGACGCCGGCGCCTGCTCCGCAGGCACATCCGGAATCACGCCGACACCGACGGCCTGCTTGCGCGCATAAACAGCGAGCGTCAGGCTGGTAACAAAGAAAACCGCTGCCAGCACCGCCGTGAGCTTGACCAGGAACCCGGCCGCACCCGCCGCACCGAACACGGTCTGCGAGGCGCCGGCACCAAAGGATGCGCCCATCTCGGCACCCTTGCCCTGCTGCAGCAGCACCAGCGCAATCATGGCCACCGCCACCAGCACATGCACCACCAGAATCAGGGTTTCCATGTTTCTTATCCCGTGCGCTTTCGCACTTACTGCGCTGCCCGGGCCGCCCGGGCAATCGCGACAAATTCATCGGCATCCAGTGATGCCCCGCCCACCAGGGCACCATCGATATCCGGCATTGCAAACAGCGCCGCGGCATTCGCCGCCTTGACACTGCCGCCATACAGGATGCGCATGCCGGCCGCCACATCCGGCGCCAGCTGCGCCCGCAGGAAGGCATGTACCGCCTGCGCCTGCTCGGGTGTTGCACTGCGGCCGGTGCCGATGGCCCATACCGGCTCGTAGGCCAGTACCGCCGCCGACA
>DAIRDY010000406.1:0-1509 GCA_036795935.1 Moraxellaceae bacterium
GGCCTCGGTCGGCCGGCCGTCGTGCTTCCAGGAGCCGCTCTTGCGGTCCTGCCCGTTGTACAGCTTGTCGTCGGGCAGGAAGGCGCCCTGCAGGCTGCCTTCGCCGAGCAGGGGCAGCAGGTAGCGGAATTCGCCTTCGAGCATCTGGCCGCGCCGCGTCAGCAGGCGCGGCGTCAGCGTGGCGTCGTAGGCCGGCGCCAGGTTCAGGTAGACCGGCACCGCCAGGTCGAAGCCGCCGTCATTGGTGTTGCCGAAACGCGGCGTCAGCAGGCCGGTCTGGCGGCGGTCGTCGATCGGGAAGTTGAAATAGGGCACGTACAACACTGGCACGTCCTGCACGTGCAGCGTGGCGCGGCGTACCTCGCCGCGACCGGTGGCCGGGTCGAGGCGGATGTCGCGGGCCACGAAATGCCAGGCGCGGTCGTCGGGCGCGCAACTGGAGTATTCGCCGCGGGCAATGGTGACAAGGCCGCGGCTGTCGCGCTGGATTTCGTCGGCACGGCCATGGGCATTGAGCGGCGCCGACACGAACTCGGTGCGCTGGATGCGGGTGAGGCTGGTATCGAAGTCGAACTCGGCGCGGTCGCCGGTGAGCACGAGGCCGGGTTCGGCAATCAGGATGTTGCCGCTGAAGCGGCCGGACTGTCCCTGCTGGGTGAGCTCGGCATTGTCGGCCTCGATCTGCCGGCCGGGCTGGCTGATGTTGACGCGGCCGCGCAGCGTGGAGGTGCCGGCCGGCTGGTAGCTGACTTCCTCGGCCTGGATGCGCACCTCGCTGTCCAGCGGATCGCCGACAACCGTGCCGGCCGGGATGGGCGTGACCCATGCGCCGGGGCAGGTGGGGTCGAGGCGGGGGCGTTCGTGGACCGGCAGCCGGTCCAGCTCGTCACGCGTCATCCAGCCCAGCCGTTCGAGATCGACGGCGTCACCGGCGGCCATGCAGGGCAGGGACGTGAGCGCCAGCCAGAGCAAGGCACGCGGGGGACGACACATGAGAGGCAGCTTGGGTTGTGGCGCGAAGTTGCCGGATAATAGGCAACTTGATTTGGACCAGCCAGAGGATTTTGTAATGGGGGATGTCGACCCGCGGGCCCGTGCCCTGGAAGAGTGGGCCGTGGACTGGCTGGCACGCGAGGCGCCGGCGCGCCGTGTTGCCGGGCGCCTGGCCACCGTGTCCGGTGATGCCAGTTTCCGCCGCTATTTCCGCCTGCCGCTGGCCGACGGCGCGCTGATTGCCGTCGATGCGCCGCCGGAGAAGGAGAACTCGCGCCCCTTCGTCGCCATCGCGCGCGCCCTGCTGGCGCACGGCGTGCGCGTGCCCGAAGTGCTGGCGGCCGACTTCCATCAGGGCTTCATGCTGCTCGAGGACTTCGGCGATGCACTGCTGCGTCCGGCGCTGACGCCGGCCACCGTCGATGCGCTCTATGCCAAGGCCATGGAGGCGCTGCTGCACCTGCAGCACTGCGACGACGTGCCGGGCCATGCACTGCCCGCCTATGACCGCCAGCG
>DAIRDY010000407.1:0-1506 GCA_036795935.1 Moraxellaceae bacterium
CTTACGTGCCGGCCGCTCCTGCCCGCAGCACGCTCACGCTTTTTCCTGCAATTCCCCAGTTGTCGGTGTCCACCTCGTCGATGATCACGAAGGTGGTGGCCGGATTCTTGTCCAGCACGCGCACCAGCAGTTCGGTGACGCCGGCAATCAGCTCGGCCTTCTGCGCCGGCGTGGCGCCTTCGCGCGTGATCTGGATGTTGACGTAAGGCATGGCGTTGTCCTCTCAGGCAATCGTGGCAGGGTCGAGGTCGGTGAACAGCTTGCTGGTGATCTGCCAGCGCCCACCCGTGCGGCACAGCAACAGGAAATCCAGATAGCTGAAGCCGAGCATGGGCACGTGCAGGCGGGCGCAGGCAATGCTGCCGCGGATGTCCAGTGCCAGCAGGCGGCTGGCGGCGGCTTCGCCGAGGGTGGCCGGCGAGGCCCGCCCGGCAACCACGGCCAGATATTCCTCCAGGCTTTTTTCGTAGGGCTGGCCGCGCACCTCGCCGAACAGGCGGGCCTGCGGATGGAAGGCCTGGCGCAGGCGCGCCACGTCGCCCTGGTGCAGGCCTTCGGTGTAGTCGCGGAGCAGGGCATGCAGCGCCGGCGTGGCGGCCTCGGGTAGCGGCAGGCTCACCATTTGCCGGCTCCCATGCCGCCATCCACGGCCAGCACGGCGCCGGTGGTGAAGCGCGCCTCGCTCAGGTGCAGCACGGCATCGGCAATGTCGCGCACGCTGCCGATGCGTCCGGCCGGCTGCAGCGTCTTCAGGAAGTCGTGCATGTCGGGCGTGTACAGCGGCGTGTCGATAATGCCGGGGGCCACTGCCGACACCTGGATGTTGTGCGGCGCCAGCTCTAGTGCCAGCGCGCGCGTGGCGTGGTTGAGCCCGCCCTTGATGAGGATGGGCAGCGCCGCCGGCACGCTGGCGTTGGGCTGCGCGGCAATGCTCGCGGTGATGGTCACGATGTGGCCGCGCCGGCGCGGCCGCATGTGGCGCACGGCCGCCTGCGTGGCGTGGAAGAAGCCCTTGAGGTTGGTGTGCAGCAGCGCCGCTAGGTCATCCCCGGTGTAGTCGGCAAAGGGCTTGGGCAGGAAGATGCCGGCGTTGTTCACCAGCACGTCGGCGCTGCCGAAGCGTTGCTCTGCCACTGCAAACAGCTCGGTCGCGGTGGCGGCATCGCCAATGTCACCGGCGACCGTGGCGAAGTTGCCGGGGCGCCCCAGCTGTGCGCGGGCCGCCTCCAGTCGCGCCGCGTCGCGGCCGTTGCCCACCACGTTGTAGCCGCGTTGCAGGAAGGCGGCGGCGAGGCCGAGGCCGATGCCGCTGGAGGCGCCGGTGATCACGGCCGTACGTGGCAGCGAGTCTTCATTCATGTGCATGGAGGTTCTCCTGGGGCGGCCGCAGGAAGGGGCGGCCTGACGGAGACGACTCTATTTGTGCTTTTTAAGCGGATAAACGCATGGTAATTAACTTCTGTAATTACATGGGGTAATCAATCGTGCAGCGTAGTTTCGATGACC